>NZ_JAPZRB010000518.1:0-7044 GCF_027531105.1 Microcystis sp. LE18-22.4A | reverse complement strand
GGGGATCGGGGGAAAATTCAGGTACTTTTTCCCTGAAAATTAGGTAGTTGACCACCTCAAAACTGGTAAAACCCCACACCCCACACCCCACACCCCACACCCTGCCACCACCGAAAAGCTTTTTCAGCAAACCCTAATTAGTCAGCGCAATAAAAAGTTTTAATTGAGAAGGGACAGAACCCTGACAGGGGCTGTATTATAGAGGGCATGGAAATTAACGACCGACTAGAACGCCGGAACTATTCCATCAAATTAGTTACCTCCAGAGAAGCAACTTGAGCCACTTGGCATACTTTTGTCTTTTTGTCAAATTTTGTGTTAAGAAAGATGTGACACCGAATCCGTTTTTAATAGTGTGATTAACTCCCAAGTTATGGATTGTTTTTCCCTGCTCCCCGCTCCCTGCTCCCCACTCCCCACTCTCCACTCTCCTATACCTTTTAAATAGGATTTAGTATGACTAATGGATAGGCCTGCTACGAATAAGGAAAAATGATATTGGTATTGATATTTTGAGCTTATGCTGTCCCATCTGCTTTTTACTTGCGACTTGGTGTGAGATGATCTAGAAATGTGTATTTCATGACAAGGATAAAGAAAAGTAATGGCAGAAATTCAGTTTTCCAGGGGGTTAAAAGAACCTGTTGTTCCCGATATCCGCTTAAGTCGCACTAAAACGGGAGAGAAGGGATCGGCAGAATTTTATTTTAAGCAACCGACTATCCTAGGAGATCAACAAACCGAGGAAATCACGGGGATGTATCTCATCGATGAGGAAGGGGAAATCGTCACCACGAAAGTAAAAGGCAAATTTATCAACGGTAAACCCATGGCGATCGAAGCTACGGTTATTTTCAATTCTCCCGCAGAGTGGGATCGTTTTATGCGTTTTATGGAGCGTTACGGTAGCGAAAACGGTCTAGAATTTACTAAATCTTCCTGATTTGACCCTTAGCTCTCGGCAATTCGTCAAAAAACCCGCATTCGGGATCGATGCGGGTAGAGGTGAAAAATCAGAGGAAAAACCTATTGAGGGTCTGCTGAATAAATCTAAAAACCTTGTTGGATAAGACTTTTGGACTTTTTTCCCCTCAAAAAGTGCCAGCCATTGGAGTGATCGGGGGTAAAATTCAGGTACTTTTTCCCTGAAAATTAGGTAACTGACTACCTCAAAATCGGTAAAACCCTACACCCCACCTGCCCCCCCGATGTCGGGGGGGTTGGGGGGGCCACACCCTGCCCCCACCAACAAACTTTTTCAGCAGACCCTAATTACTCACTTGCATAAATGAGATGCTCCCTTTCTGAAAGTTTAGTCATCACTATATCGAGTCCAAAACGTCTTTTAGCTTGTCCAAATTTGCCCTCAATACGATGGCGAAACTTTTCCTCTAACTGAGCTTGTTTTTTTAGTTCAGCACTTCGATTATTCGGTGGTCTTCCCAATGGTAATCCACTTAATCTTATTCCTCTTTCTTTACAGCATTTTAGGTTTTCTCTGGTTCGGTAAATTTGGTCAACATGAACCGATTCAGGATAACAACCATAGGTCTCTTTTAAGTTCTCGACTTGCGCTTTTAAGTCCTGAGATTCGTTAAACTTTTCCCAACTTAAACGATCTAAGAAAACAGGCTCTCCCAGACTGGTTATAGCAAATTAGTAGTTTAAATGAGCCTAACCCCTTAAATAGCCTGGAGTCCAACAAAGCAAAAAGCTTTTTTTATTAAAATTGCTTTGTTGAATTCTGTTGAGCCTTACTTGGCAAAGCTTGCGTGGATTATTTTCTGCTAAAATATCATAACTACTCTAGAAGAGCCAGAAAACAAACTAATCAACATACATAGGATGGATTTTCTGGCTTTTCCTCTTACGATAGGACGAACATGAGGTTGATTTAAACTCACAATTCGATGGTCAACTCTTGGTTTTTTCTCTTTCCACATCTCCTGCTGTTGACGATAAATTTCTTGACTCACCAATAACTGTTTATATTGTCTTTTACTTAAGCAGCTTAAGGATGATCCTTGTTCAATTATCTGGTCTATATAACCTAAGTTTATTTTGATATATCCTAGTTGTTGATCGATGGCTTTTCTTCTTTCTTTCTGAGAGGGACGACGTTTTTTAGCAACTTTTAAATAGTTCTTTCTCGCTATTTTTCGGTAAATTATTGGTTTCTTAATCAGCTTTTCTTTGACTTCTTGATAGAGACGGTCTAAAATCTTCTCTGTTTCTTTTCTTACCTGATTTCAGATACCTAAATCCGTGGTATACTTAATATCGGCAGGCGCACAAGTGGCATCTAATATTCATTTTTCCCGATTTTTCTTCTCCCCTTCTTCTTCTTTTTGATCGGGGGTTTCTTCCCCTTTTGATGCGTCGAGGATTTCTCTCCCTTTTTTCACCATTTCTTGGTTAATTTTGTTCAGGAAATTTAACTTAATTCTTTTCCCAAAATATACCATCATTGAGGCATCAAAGGACACTTATGTTTGATAGTTTGTCAGCCCAATAAAAGACTGTAGGTAAGGGTTTTTCCTAATTTGTTCGACTGTTTCTCTATCGCTTATTCCTAATCTTTCTTGAATAATTAAGTAGGTAGGCACAATTATTTGTAGGATGGGTTAGCGGTAGCGTAACCCATACGGGCGTTGGGTTTCATGCTTCAACCCAAGCTACGTTCTGGCAAGGTTTGATTCATCCTCCACAAAGGTTTCTCTGCTATTTTATAAGTTTTTTCGCCTACCTACTTAGTATTGATGGAGAAAAGTAATGCTAATTTTTTTGGGAAAATTAGTTAATCGATGATGATAACATATAATTAATTTGCAAGAGTTATAGTTAACTTGGTTAGGGCTATGGATTTATTAAAAAATCGTTTTGTGCAGTCGTTGGGAGTCGGGGCGTTTTTTTACCTCGTAATGCTTTCCTTAAATTGGGTGGTGTTGTTCACCCTGAGAATTCTTGAATCTTTTTCCAGTTGGTATCGATACCGCGCCGCTCCCTATGCCTTCCAAATCAGTATCGGGGTGACGCTGGCCTATTTGCTGATCACGGCCGCCTTGAGTAGCCGGCGTGATTAGTAGTAAAACGTAGTGGACTGTTTCAGCTAATTTGGTGTATTAGAAAAATGCTATAAATTCTATAATCTAAGACTTTAAGCCGAAATCTATTGCCCTATTTTAGTTGAAACAGTCCAGTAGGGTGCGTTAGACGGCAAAAATTGCTGCTGTGACTGGAAAGTGACAATCCGTCGTAACACACCACTTATGATCAACATTTACTCGTACCGGCGGTTACGTTTGCGGATAATCCAGAGGATAAACCAGATAACCAGGGCAAGTAGGGCGATTTTTGAGACGGGAGCCAGATATTCTTCCACAAGGGGGTAGTTTTTCCCTAAAAAGTAACCTGCTGCCGTTAAAAAAACGACCCAGAGGGTCGTGCCGATGGTGGAGTAAACTAAAAAGGGAATCATCGCCATGTGATTCATCCCGGCGGGTAGGGAAATCAAAGTTCGCACTCCGGGGACCAAACGACAGAGTAAAACCGCTTTGCTACCGTGACGGTTAAACCATTGATTAGCTTTTTGAATATCCTTAGCGGAAACGGTAATCCATTTGCCGTATTTATCGGCTAGTTTTTCGATTTTTTCCTCATCCACAACCCGACCGAGATAATACCAAGGTAGCGCTCCGACTACGGTTCCGACAATCCCCGCTACCACTGCCGGAATAAATTGCATTTGTCCCTCATGGACGGTAAAACCCGCCAGGGGCATAATTAATTCCGAGGGAATGGGAGGAAAAAGATTCTCTAAAAACATTAATAGGGCTATGCCTAAATAGCCCATAGAAGTCATTGTATTTGTAATCCATTCAGTCATAATTTTTTAGGATTTAGAAAACAGTTTTAAAGTAAAGTATTTTCAGTGAACTGATAACTGAAAACTGATAACTGATAACTGATAACTGATATTAGGTTCCGGAAGTCCAGGAGTTGATATATTCTAATTGGGCTTCGGTGAGAGTATCGATTTCAATCCCCATGGCTTGCAGTTTCAAACGGGCGATTTCTTGGTCTAATTCGTAGGGAATTGAGTAGATGCCGGGGGCTAATTTACCTTTATTTTTAACCAAGTATTCTACACCGATCGCTTGGTTAGCGAAACTCATATCCATAACGGCGCTAGGATGACCTTCGGCGGCCGCGAGGTTAACTAGGCGACCTTCACCGATAACAACGACGGATTTACCGCTTTTTAGGCTATATTGTTGGGTAAAGTTGCGAACTTCCTTAACATTATCGGCTTTTGCGCCTAAAGCTTGCAGGTCGATTTCAATATCAAAGTGACCGGAGTTGGAAACAATCGCCCCATCTTTCATCAGGTCAAAATGTTCGGCCCGGATAACGTGCTTGTTACCGGTAACGGTGATGAAGATATCGCCTTCTTTAGCGGCTTCATCCATGGGCATAACCCGGAAACCGTCCATCGCCGCTTCAATGGCACGCACGGCGTTAATTTCGGTGACAATTAGATTAGCACCTAAACCTTTGGCCCGCATAGCCACACCTTTACCACACCAACCATAACCAGCCACAACCACGGTTTTACCGGCAAGAAGGATATTGGTGGCGCGAATGATACCATCAAGGGTAGATTGACCTGTACCGTAGCGATTATCAAAGAAATGCTTGGTTTCTGCGTCGTTAACGTTCATTGCGGGGAAGGATAACACCCCGGCTTTGAGCATGGCTTGCAAACGGACGATACCGGTGGTAGTTTCTTCGGTAGTACCGATAATGTCGGGTAATTGGTGACTTCTTTCTTTAACCAGGGTGGCCACTACATCACAACCATCATCGATGATAATCTGGGGTTTATGATCGAGGGCGATTTGAACGTGACGGTGATAGGTGTCGTTATCTTCCCCTTTGATTGCATAAACGGGGATGCCGTAATCAGCGACTAAACAAGCGGCCACATCATCTTGGGTGGAAAGGGGATTACTAGCAATTAATAACGCATCAGCGCCACCGGCTTTGAGTGCGATGGCCAAATTAGCGGTTTCGGTGGTAACGTGACAGCAAGCGACTAAACGCAGTCCAGCAAAGGGTTTTTCGATGGCGTAACGTTCGGCTAATTGACGCAAAACGGGCATTTCCCGACCGGCCCATTCGATGCGCTGTTTGCCGATGGGGGCTAAACTAATATCTTTAATGTCGTATTTCTGTTGAACTGGTGTTGCTACCATAAGGGGTTTTCCTTAAATACAAGCCTCGGCTATTGGTTAATTTAACTTAACATTGTCTGGGTATTTTGGCTAATGTCAAGCTTTCGGCTGGTTTTTTATATAGGAAAAAGTTATCAATCCCTCGCTGACCTATCCAGAAATCGGTACATTGTCTCTATTTTAGGTAATTATATAGTACAATACAACTACTTTATGATCTAAATCAAGCTAGAAATCTCTATCTCGTGATGATAAGATAAAGTGATGGGCGAGAAACTGACAGGCGTTAATCCCAAGATAATCCAATGGGCAAGAGAAAGGGCGAGATATTCTCTTGAGTCTGTGGCGGTCAAGTTTAAAAAAGATGTTTCTGTTATCGAAAAATGGGAGTCAGGAGAGGACTTTCCTACCTATAGTCAATTGGAAAAGTTAGCAGAAATATATAAACGTCCTCTCGCTTTATTCTTTTTCCCAGAACCTCCCCTAGAAGCGGAGGAAAAACAAGAATTTAGAACTTTGCCAGACTTTGAAATCGAAAATTTGGCCGCCGATACTATCTATGCTTTACGACAAGCCAAAGCGATGCAATTGTCGCTACAGGAAATTAATAATGGTATTAATCCTAGTACCAAGAAAATCTTTCAGGATATTGCGGTTAGCTCTAGGGATGATTTAAGGATATTAGCCGAACAGATCAGAAATTATTTAAACGTTACTCTAGAAGAACAACTGACCTGGAATGATCAGGAAACTGCCTTAAAAAAATGGCGGAGTGCCGTGGAAGAAGCCGGTATTTTTATTTTTAAGCGTTCTTTTAAGCAGCGAGAAATTTCGGGATTTTGCTTGATAGATATTGAATTTCCGATCATCTATCTTAATAATAGCACGGAAAAATCTAGACAAATATTTACCATTTTTCATGAATTAGCACATATTCTTTTGCAGACTAATGGAATTACTAAGTCTGACGATAGATATATTAATAGTTTGCAGGGAGCAAATAAAAGTATCGAGATATTTTGTAATAAATTTGCTGCGGAGTTTTTGCTTCCTAATCATGTCTTTTCTGAGATAATTAGAGAAACAATAGTTAACGATAAAATTATCTCGAAAATTTCCAGTGATTATAAGGTTAGTCGAGAAGTAGTTCTACGAAAACTATTAGATAATAACTTTATTTCTCAGAAAGAATATACTCTTAAAGTAAACGAGTGGTACAGTGAGCAGGTGAGAAAAAGTCAGGACAAAAATAAAAAATCTGGAGGTGATTACTATGCTAATCAGGCGACATATTTGGGAGAAAATTACCTAAAACTGGTGTTCAATAAATACTATCAAGGTCAATACGATATTGAGCGCGTTGCTGATTATCTAAACATTAAAAAAGTTGCTATGGTGGAAAAAATTGAACAATATTTATTAGACAAAGGACTGTTTTGATGGTTTACATTTTTGACACAAGTAGTTTTAAGGTTTTAGGAAACTATTTTCCCAAAAGTTTTCCTACCGTTTGGCAAAAAATCGATTTGCTTGTGTCAGAAGGTAAACTACAATCAGTACGCGAAGTGCTTAAAGAAGTAGAATATGGCAATAATAAACAATTTGTTCTAGATTGGGTAGACTTCAATAAACAAATATTTTTACCACCCACTGCTCAGGAAACTTTATTTAGGGTCTGCTGAAAAAGTTTTTCCTGGGGGTAGGAGTCAGGAGTCAGGAGTCAGTAGCCAGTCGTTTCAGGCTTTGTTGCCCTTGTTTTTTGTACCAAGCGATGTACTACAAGAAGGATAATGCAAGGTTTTTGAAAGTC
>NZ_JAPZRB010000364.1:0-7178 GCF_027531105.1 Microcystis sp. LE18-22.4A | reverse complement strand
GCGCGACTTTTTACCCGGCCAAGCTTTTCTGGTCGGAACCCCCTAAGCCGAGTTTTCAAGGTGCTGCGCCGTCCACTTGGTTTTCGAGACTGGCCTTTTAATTCTAACGTAAAGCCAACCTAGAACGGCGGGGTTTCAGACCCAAAATTTCCGATGACCAATGCACCTGACGACTACGATAGTCCTTGGAAAACGGCTCTGGTGCGGTATTTCCAGGAATTTCTGGCGTTTTACTTTCCGGCGGCTTATGAGTCCATTGATTGGACATTCCCCCATAGGTTTCTGGAGCAAGAACTGGCCCAAATTGTGGCAGATGCGGAATTAGGGCGGCGACGGGTGGACTGTTTGGTAGAAGTGACCCTGACCACGGCCAAGCAGGAATGGGTTTATATTCATGTGGAGGTTCAGGGGCGACGGAATAGAACCTTTGCTGAACGGTTGTTTATTTACAACTATCGGCTTTATGACCGTTACCGTCGCCCGGTTGCCACCTTAGCCGTGTTAGCAGATACAAATCCAAGCTGGCGACCCCAGGGATTCAGCTACGACTTGCTTGGTAGTCGGACAAGCATTGAATTTGCGACAGTAAAAATTCTTGACTACGCCAACTGTCTCAATGCTTTGCTAGACAATCCCAACCCTTTTGCCCTGGTGACTGCGGCCCATTTATTAACCCAACAAACCCGCAATAATCCGTCAGGGCGCTATGACGCCAAGTGGCAGTTGGCTCGATTACTATATGAGAGGGATTGGGATAAGCAACGGATTCTTGATTTGTTTGGCATTATCGACTGGTTAATGAAGTTGCCCCAAGACTTGGAGAAACAACTGTGGACGTCCATTCAAAATTTGGAGAAAAATAAAGCCATGCCCTATGTCTTATCGGTAGAACGTATTGCCCGTCAAGAAGGTCGTCAAGAAGGTCGCCAGGAGGGTCGTCAGGAGGGGCTTCTCGAAGGAGAATCTCTGCTGATTGTGCGACAGTTGTCAAAACGATTTGGTACCCTGAGTCCGGATGTGGTGGCCCAGATTCGTGGGCTGACGGCGTCGCAATTAGAACAGTTGGGGGAGGCTCTCTTGGATTTTCAATCCTTGGCGGATTTGGATAACTGTTTGGATTCCCTTTAAATTCAGGTTTGTTAAGCGACCAGTTTAGTCAGTCCACTGCCGCAGCCCTAGACCGAGTTACGGATTTTGCTATTGGTACTGATAAAATTGACCTGCTTAGTCAAGCTGGTGCGGCAATATCGTACTTTTAGCCCTGAAATATATGATAGCGATGATAGTTTAAAAAATCTAAATCTGGTAAAAAGCGATCGGGAACATTTAAAGTTTTACCGCGATAGTTGATAAAATTTAGTGCTAACGTCTCGCTACCTTGATCCTGAGCCTTTTTTTCGATCTCATGGCCAATAATTAATCTTAAATCCTCATCGAAACTAATTAAACCTCGATCGAAAGCAGTATCATGAGTACGAGCTAGGCACAAGCCATTATGAGGGTTTAAACGCTGTTCAGGAAATTGACTCCAGGGTAATATATGACTAGCTGTTAGTAACAGAGGAATGGGATTTCCTGTAATACAGCAACGATAGTTATATAGGGCTAAAATTGTCTTTCTAAAAAAGTTTTGTCCGATTCTAACTTTTCTGATTGCCTCGTTTTCTGTTTTAATCTTTTCCGAAAAATCAAGTCTGGTAAAATCCTCTTGCTGTTCGTTGATAACTCCTAAAAGAACCTGTAATTTTTCCTCACTTTCTAGGGCTAATTCTGTCCAGTTATCCTCGAACTCTTGCCAGATTTGTCGATCAGCTTTACTGATACCTTTTAACCCCTGTACTCCTCGCAATTGATGCCTGGGATCGAGAGAACCAAAATTACATAATTTCATCACCAGGGCCGATGGTGTTCGCTGTAACTTTTCAGCGACTTCGATAATAACAGGATTATTGGTGTGGAATTGTCCATAGGGAAATTTATAGTATAAATTGAGAGCGATCAGCAGCTCATCCCTTGTCCATAAATTCTTAGTCATAGCCCTTGGAAAATACCACGATCAGCCCTGAAATTACTGCTCAAATCAAATCGGGAAAAACTTCGCGCACTGCTGGATGAATTAACCGATGATTGGCGACATTTAACCCCTTAGCGAGGGAAACATCTTGATCCAAAGCTTTTACTCCATGGTCGGCTAATTTAATAACGTAGGGAAGGGTACTATTATTTAAAGCTTGGGTTGCCGTCCAGGGGACTGCTCCTGGCATATTAGGCACTCCATAATGTACTACTCCCGACTCCAGGTAAGTCGGTTGACTGTGGGAAGTGGCCCGCAGAGTTTCCACGCAGCCGCCTTGATCCACTGCCACATCGACAATTACAGAACCAGGGTTCATTTTGGCGACTAAAGAGCGAGAAACTAGAGTTGGCGCTCGTTTTCCTAAGACTAGCACTGCCCCAATCAATAAATCGGCCTTAGGAACCACATTTTCTAATTGTGCCGGGCTACTATAAAGCAATTCTACCCTGGAACCGAATAAAGTCTCTAAATAGGCCAAGCGCTCGACGTTAATATCTAAAATAGTTACTTTTGCTCCCATACCGATGGCAATTCTGGCCGCTTCCGTACCCACCACACCACCGCCAAGGATAACCACTTGTCCAGGACTCACCCCGGGGAAACCCCCCAGTAAAACTCCCCTACCTCCCTGTTGTTTTTCCAGATAGCGGGCCCCAAATTGTACCGAAAGACGACCGGCAATAACACTCATGGGAGTCAAGAGAGGCAAACGACCATCGGCAAGCTCGACCGTTTCATAAGCGATCGCAGTTGTTCCCGACTCGATTAATGCTTCCGTTAAATAGCGCTCGGCCGCTAGGTGTAAATAGGTGAATAGAAGAGCTTCTTTATTTAAAAAGCCGTATTCTGCCTTAAGCGGCTCTTTTACCTTGACAATTAGCGGTTTATCCCAAACTTGTGCCGCTTTTTCCACAATTTTGGCCCCGGATTTTTGGTAATCTTCATCGCTGAATCCAGCACCCAATCCGGCGGCCGTTTCCACAAATACCCTGTGACCGCGATCATTGAGTACACGCACACTACTGGGACTTAAACCGACGCGAAACTCTTGATCTTTAATCTCTTTGGGAACACCTATTTCCATGGTTTGCTTCTGGGGGACTATTTCTAACTAGGGTATGCTGAAAAAGTTTTTCGGTGGGTGTGGGGTGTGGGGTGTGGGGTGTGGGGTGTGGGGTGTGGGGTTTTAGCCATTTTCAGGGGAAAAGTGCCTGAATTTTCCCCCAGATCACTCCAAGGGCCAGTACTTATCGAACAATGTTTTTAGATTTATTCAGCCAACCCTATAGTTGCGAGTTATCAGGCATACTATTGGGGAATTTTAGCGACTTTTTTGGTATTCTTCCAGCAAATCGATTAAATCTATCTGACATTTGCTGGGTAACAAATCTGCCAGGGAAACTTGCAGATGACCACCTCCGAGGGTGACTTTTATCTCCCGCAGGATAGACATGACTGCATTCTCGCTTAAGCTGTCGTTTTCGAGCAAAGGGAAGACTTTTTCGGCAACGACGCTGTGTAAATGTGCTTCCCGGAGATAGAGATGCCATTTAGCCACGTCAATGTAGATATTGTCGCCGATTTGGGCCGCCAGATTTTCGATGTCCTGAGTTGTATTAGCCATGGGATGTTACCGAGTAGTTAGCGATCGCCGCTATATAAATCAAATGTCCCACCAATAGGATAGCCCAAATTCCCGTGAACAGATTTAACCAAGTCCAATCGGAAAATTTAATGATATGAAAAAACCACAACCCTGAATTAATCGCTAAAAAACCCGCCACATGAACGGCGAAATTCATGCGATCATCTAAACGTCGGAAAGCGGGATCGTTTTTGCGATCGGGTTGACGGGGCCAACGAGGAGGCATAAGCAGTTATTAGTTATCAATTATTCAGTTATCAGTGTACCGTTTTTTTTAGCTAAGTTAAGTTGCCAGAGTGCCTATCCTCACCAAGAAGTTAATTTTTGTCCTATTACTTATCTACTGGCGACAATTTCCACTTCGGGTAAGATTTCTAAAGATAAACGGGTTCTGACGGTGCCAGAAAGACGTTTAAGCAGTTGTGGGCGTAAATCGCGCAGAATATAGATTAATTCGTCTCCGGTGCGCCATTCTTCCCTTTCTGTTACTACCTGTAGGGAATTATCGCGACGCAATAGTAGGGGCAGCAGTTCGCCATTTTCAATTAATTTAGTTAATCTGGTCTGTTGTTCGCTCAAATCATTGCCTTTAAAGATAGTTTTACCCAATTTAATCTGATTATCGTCTAAATACTGATTCCATTCCTTGACCGAAAAACTAGGGAGAAAAACCTGATTAACCTTATTTTTATCCGGGTTGGGGGTTCCCGCAAAGGCAGCCAACAACCGGGGAGGATGAAACTCCTCCCCGGCTCTTTGAGCTAAAACCAGATTAACCTCGCTATTATTAGTCAAAACCAGAAAAGTCCCCATGGATTCGATGCCGGCTTCTTGCAGTATTTTTGTATCAAGTGCGCTACTCTGCAGCACCGTCAAACCGTCTTCTTCTGCTTGTTCACAGGCCCTGGCATCCGTATCGATTAAAACCACGTTTTCCCCTTGTTCTTGGAATAAACAACCGATTAAGCGACCTAGGGGATTACAACCGACGATTACTGCTCCTGTTGCCGCAGAAGAAGTGATTTTTAGCCCTTTTGCCACCCACCGCGCCGTTAATCCCTGAATAAAAACGGTCATTAAAATTGTTAAAAAGACTAAAGCTTTGATCGCTTCACCGCCATTAATACCGGCACGGGTGAGTAAAATGGCAAATAAAGAAGCTACGGAGGCAGAAACGATTCCCCTAGGGGCAACCCAAGCGATAAATAGCTTATGTCGCCAATTTAGGTCACTTTTTAGGGTACACAGAGCCACACTCAGGGGACGTACCACCAGCATCAAGACTAACACGGTCAGGACGCTGCCCCAACCCAAAGCGATCACACTGGCGATCGAAAGATCCGCCGCTAGTAAAATAAACAGTACCGACACGCAAAGAGTCGTTAATTGACCCTTAAAACGTCTTAATAACCGCTCATCGGGAACTGCCGCCGCTTTTAGGACAATTCCCGCCATTACCACCGCCATTAACCCCGATTCACTGCGACTAAATTGCGATAAACCAAATAACCCCCAGACTCCCGCTAAAACCACGAGATTCTTTAACTCAAAAGTCAAAAAATTGCAAGTTTTTATAATAAAACTTAACAATCCCCCTCCAGCAATGCCGATCGCCGCCCCGATGCCTAAACGCAGGGTTAAACCGGTGATAATTTCCATCGGGCGGGAATGACTATCAATAATCGTATTTAGCACCACTACGGCTAAAATTGCGCCCACCGGGTCGATTAATACCCCTTCCCCTTCCAAAAGCGTCGCCACCCGTCGATCTACGGCTACTTGCTTCAGCAAAGGCCCGATCACTGTCGGACCGGTTACCACCACTAAAGAAGCGTAAAGAAAAGCGATCGGCCAGGGAAATTCCCCCAACCAGTGGGCCGCCATACCGCCACCGATGAGAGTGATGGAAGTACCGAGGGTGACAAGATTGCGTAAACTGCCAGAAACTCGCCCTAATTCCCGTCCGCTTAGGCTTAAACCGCCTTCAAATAGGATAATCGCCACAGAGAGAGCAACAAGGACTTCTAAGCCAATTCCCAGACTTTGGGGGTGTAAAATTTCCCAACCATCGGACCCTAAAGCAATCCCAAAAATGAGCAGGAAAACAATACTGGGAACTTTCAGGTATTCGGCGATGACTTGGGCTGTAATCCCCGCCACCACAGTGATGACAATTTGCAGAGTAAGGGCGAAAGATGGATCCATGTTTAGCGATCGGTTATCGGCTATCGGTTATCGAGGCGGGGTTATGGTTGGGGTTTAATCATTCTAATTTTGACTCTCCCCCGCTAACCGCTCGCGCGGTGTAGCGGGAGATTCTCGGTTCATAGGTTTTTAACTAGATCGACCTGGTTTAACCCAGTCGATCCCCGTCAAATCGCCTCCGCGAGCGTTTTCTAACACGGTCAGTCCGACCGCGTTTTTTCCTCGGTTCTCGATTACCTTCGCTGATGCCGTGTCTCTCGGTTCAATGTGGCCGCAAGAATCACACCGGTGAACTCTTTCTGATAACGACTTTTTGCCAGTAATCGCGCCACAATTCGGACACTCCTGGGAAGTTCCGTTTTTATCGACCTTAAGATAATATTTCCCCCGTTTCCAAGCGACAAACGGTAGTATCTCGTTAATAAAACTACCGACACCCGAATCTAGAGATTGTTTTCTAACGATCCCTCTAGACCAGGAAACGAAGTTAATATCTTCAACAAAGATATTATCAGCGAGATCGCAAAGGTAATGAGCTAACTTAAAATGCCAATCTCTACGAGTATTAGACACTTTCTCGTGTAATCTTGCTATCTTATCTTGGAGTTTTAACCAATTGTTCGAGCCTTTGACTTGATGTTTCAAGCGTCTTTGTAGCAATTTAAGCTTACTCTGTACTTTCAACAAAAATCGAGGGGCTTTGATTAAATCTCCCCGTGAAGTAGCGACAAAACTCTCAATCCCCGCGTCGATTCCTAAACAGGTTTTCCCAGTCGTTATATCGGGGACGGATTCTTGGGATTGGAAGGAAACCGAAACGTAAAATCCCGACGCTTTTTGGATAATTCGAGCTTGTTTAGGCTCAAACCCAGACGGGTACTCCCTAGATTTCCTAATCCGAATTTTTCCCAATTGTGGAACATTTAAGTATTCGTCACCTAGAAAGCTTTTTGAGAGCGCAGGAAAAATAAAACTCCGCATCTTTTTCTTGAATCTAGGAAAGCCGAAGCCTTTCGATTTTATATGGTCAAAAGCTTTATCTACAGTTTTTAAGACTTGCTGTAAAACTTGAGCGTTAACCGTCTTTAATATCGGGTAAACTTTTTTAGCTTCCGTTAGATTTTTGGCTTGAACGAAGTAATTCGGATAGGGTTCATCTGCGGAAATTATATACTCGGAAACTAGCGAACAGCGATCCGCAAGACACTTTCGAGAGTTCAACCAATCCTTCCGTTCTGAGAGCGCGTAATT
>NZ_JAPZRB010000273.1:0-2213 GCF_027531105.1 Microcystis sp. LE18-22.4A | reverse complement strand
AGAGCAAGTTTCTTTGTTCTATGTTAAGATGTTGGTGGCTCATTTTTGGGTCTGATTTGTTTTTGTTAATGATCAGACAGTACCTGATGAGCCTTTCTTTGTCAACTCTTGAGGTTGATGCGTTTCATTTTTGAATTGGCGATTCCTAACATACTTCTGATCTGTTTTGTGGGAATTATTTTGGCTCTACCGAACCTGTCATGCAAAACTATCAACAACTCATGCTTGTAAAGCTTGTATAGCAGGGCTTTGAGTTTTTGTTAGATTGATATTTATCAACTTTAGAGCATTGCTGGGCAGAGAGGGAGCTTGAGGAATTTTCTACAGTGTAAGTTCGGAAGAACCTCTTTTTTTGACTTGATCTCCTTCTCGGTAGGACTCCCGAAGAAGAACGGCGGGGGGGGAATTACGGTTAGGAACTTTTTCTATATACATGGCTATCATTTTAGCAAATGGAGAGAATTCTTGTCCATTAAGAAATGTTACAAATTACATGGGTACATTAAGAAATGTTAAGGGGGTGCATCCATTGATGGATAAGGGTTTTCGGCTATTGTGGTATATATGTATGGGGGAAGTTCAGTTATTCCAAAAGTTAGATGCTTTCAAGGAGTCGGCGTGTTAGAGTGGGAAGCGGAGATAGATGATAGGGTTGCTCCTTTGCATGGGTTTACTGGTGAGGAAATGAAGATTATTAGACATCTCCAAAAATTATAATCCAGTCACAGCTTGATTTTAGCCTGCGCACTAATTAAGTAGTTCGATAACTGAAATGTATATCTGTCGTTGCTAATTCAATTTTACTGAAAAAATATAATGTCAAAAAACAAAACCACTTCAAAATATTTGCTAGAAAATCCCAACTTCAGAAACTTATTACTGTTAATTTCTATGGCAGTGCTAGGTTTTTTTATGTTTATCATTTTCCATCGCATGATGAATGGGAATTATTCAATTTCATATCCTGACATTATTTTAATTGCTATCTTCGTTCTTTTTTTATCAGGATTTATTAATGGTATAAGCGAAATTTCATTTGGAGAGAAAGGTTTTTCGGCACGATTCAACAAAGTAGAACAAGATATCCAAACTATAAACGTAATTGCAAGGAACATTCTAACTTTTGGTGAGCGTTTACAACTTCACCAGCTTAACAAAAAAGAAGATAAAGTAGATGTCTTATATACTGGCTTTCTTTTTGATGACATGATGAGTTTATGTAAACATGAATTTGTAGCCGAAAAAAAATCCGGAGACTTGTGGAAAATGCAAGCAGAGCATCAGTATAATACTAGCCAGTCATATAATCTTAAAGACTATTTTAAGATCACAGAAGCTGGAATACAATATCTAAAGCTCCTCGATAAATTAAAAAAACAACAATAACAAATATAGAGTGAGGTTTCTTTGTTTTTAATGGCTCGGCTGCTAGGAATAACTCACATAGCTTATTTATCAGATCTATCTTGGGCTGAAATCTGGCTAAAAAATTGTGACTAATTATGCCCCTCCCCGACTACATAGACAACTCCACCCACACTCTAGAAACCATCCTCAAACAACTGATTGAGGACGAGAACCAACACATCCTCGACATCGCCACTGGATTCTTCCGCATTGAAGCATGGTTACGCCTCGAACAAGCCATGAACCGCCTGACCAGCTTCCGTCTGCTCATCGGGCGCGACCCCGCTATCAGACCAGCAGAAAGTGACAGAATTGACCTCATCCGCTACTTCCGCAGGAATATCCAAGAGCAGTTGGAAGGCGAACCCTTCAAGAGAGAATACAAAAACCAGATCGATCGCATAATCGCCTATCTACAGCAAGACCACGTTAAGGTCAGACTCTTTGGAGCATTGGGGGAAAAATCTCAATTCCTTCATGCTAAAGCCTACATCTTCGACCATTACAGCATCGTCGGGTCATCTAACTTTACCCCCGCTGGACTGCAAGGCAATACAGAGTTAAACATCGTCAACAAGGTGGGAGCGATCGCATCCGACCTTAGACAAAACTGGTTTGAGAAGTTCTGGAATGACCCCAGTGTTGACCTCGACTACAAGACCAAGCTAATGGGACTTAAACAAATTTCAAGCCCAAACAAAGCCTAAACTGGCTTTGTAAGCGGCAAACACATCCCGATTCTCGGTCAGCCACTCAAAGAAACGGAAAGACATCGCTGTCCGAAAAGCTGCCAAGGCTTCCACAAA
>NZ_JAPZRB010000024.1:0-15066 GCF_027531105.1 Microcystis sp. LE18-22.4A | reverse complement strand
ACACAATCAAGATGTCTTGTCTAACAACGCTTTACCAATAAAGCTGAGAGGGAATCCGAACTAGGGAAGTATTCGGAGGTCTGTGCCAGATTGTGTCTCGATGCGGTAGTCTCTACTTGCGTCGCCTAAATTGGTTTAGGCAAGCTCCGTCGCTTTTAGGGCGGGGTTAGTGACAATTATCCCTTGCTAGGCTAGGCTAAGGGCATTATAATCCCTGTCCCCCTCGATCGACTACAAAAGATAGCTTCGCACCGCTGCCACTAGCCTTTCTGTCCAAAAATTGGCTAATTCTAGGGTTTCTGCTTCCACCATCACCCGAATTAAGGGTTCTGTCCCGGAAGCGCGCACCAAAATTCTGCCTTTTTCTGCCATAGCTGTCTCAGCTTTGCGGATTTCTCGCCGCAAAGGTTCACATTGCTGCCAATTACGTCGCACTTCTCTATCTTCCACCCGCACATTGCGTAAAATCTGCGGATAGGTGACAAAGCTATGATCGACTAAGTTAGCCAAGGAAACCGCCGATTTCTGCACTAAAGCCGCTAAATGTAGGGCGGTTTGCATTCCATCCCCAGAAACCCCGTAATGATGGCAGAGGATATGACCGGATTGTTCACCCCCTAGCATGGCTCCAGTTTCCCACATTTGCGCCTGAACGTGCTGATCGCCCACGGCAGTCCGCAAGAATTGACCCCCCAGTTTTTGCCAAGCGCGTTCAAAACCTAAATTAGCCATCACCGTGGCTACTAATAACCCATCGGGTAGCTGTCCGGCTTCTAAGAGGGAACGACCCCAAAAATAGAGGATATAATCGCCATCTACTACTCTACCTTGACTATCCACGGCCAGGACTCGATCGGCATCGCCATCGAAGGCAAACCCTAAATCCGCTTGCTGATTAATCACCGCCGCCTGTAAGCTTTCTAAATGGGTAGAACCACAATTAACGTTAATGCGATCGCCGTCGGCTCGATCGTGTAGGCAGATAACTTCCGCCCCCAAGGTTTGGAATACTAAAGGTGCTAGGTTAACGGCTGCCCCCCAAGCTAGATCTAAAACTATTTTTAATCCCGATAGGTTAATATCCGTCCCGACGGAAGCAATCACAGCTTGATAGTATTTTTGGATTAATTCGGGACAAAAAGTCGCTTTTCCCCAATTTACTGAGTTATCCGCTAATTCTAAATTGCCCCTTAAACCCGCTTCTATCTGTGCGGCTAAAGTGCCAGATAATTTTAAACCGCTGCTGTCAAAAAATTTAATGCCGTTATCTTCGGGAGGATTATGACTGGCAGAAATCATGATCCCCCCCATCGCTTCGCTTTCTCTGGTTAAATAGGCGACGCAGGGAGTGGGACATAATCCCAGTTGCCAGACTTCTATTCCCGCCCAAGTTAAACCCGCAGTGATAGCATTGGCTAACATATCACTGGAATTACGGGAATCTTGACCGATAATTATCGGTTTGGTGACACCAGCCTGATTTTTTAATACCTGTCCCGCCCAAAATCCGATTTGTAGCGCTAGGGGAGCAGTTAATAATTCTCCCACTTGGCCGCGAATTCCGTCCGTGCCAAACAGGGGGGATGGCGGTAATTCGATTAAACCCGTTAAGGATAACAGGGGATGCGAGCGATTTTTTTGTCCATTTTGATACGATAGAGAAGCTACCATGGCCGATTCCTTTCCTCACACGACACATTCAGAGGATAACATGATCACCGATTTTTTAAAATCAATGTTCCCAGTTGACCTTAATCCTCCTTCCGGGGTTCCTTACATCTGGTGTGGGGAGATGGGGTGTGGGGTATGGGGTGTGGGGTGTGGTGTGTGGGGTGTGGGGTGTGGGGTGTGGGGTGTGGGGAAATGGGGAGATAGGGAAATGGGGAGATGGGGTGGTGGGGTGTGGGGTGTAGGGTGTAGGGTGTGGTGTGTGGGGTGTGGTGTGTGGGGAGATAGGGAGATAGGGAAATGGGGAAATGGGGAGATGGGGAAATGGGGAGATGGGGTGGTGGGGTGTGGGGTGTAGGGTGTGGTGTGTGGGGAGATGGGGAGAATAAATAAAAATAGTCTCCTCAATCCTGTCTCCTCAATCCTGAATGAAGATTGTTGATTTTTGCAGGAGGTCTAATCAAGGAACCGAGGTTATTTGGTAAGCTAAAACGGTAATCTTGACCCCCGAATGCCCGTGCTGATCAGTGTTGTCATCCCTACCTACAATCGCCAAGCAATTTTAAAAAAATGTTTACTAGCCCTAGAAAATCAGCGTTTAACCGATAATAAAGTGGAAAACTACGAAATAGTCCTTGTCGATGATGGCTCTACCGATGCGACGATCGCCTGGCTAGAAAGTCAAAAGGCTAATTTACCCCATCTGCAACTGTGGCAACAGGATCACGGCGGACCGGCGATCGCTAGGAATCTGGGGGTAGAAAAAGCCCGTGGTGATACAATTATTTTTATCGATAGCGATCTGGTAGTGACAGAAAATTTTTTGCAAGCTCATGCCGACGCTTTAACTGCTGGAGCAGCCAATCTCGGCAGCGATCGCTTATTTACCTACGGCAGTGTCATTAATACCTGTAACTTCGAGCATCCCACCAGTGAACCCTATAAAATCACCGATTTCTCCGCTGCCTATTTTGCCACGGGCAACGTGGCGATCGCTAAAAAATGGTTATTAGCGGCAGGATTATTTGATACTCAGTTTCAACTCTACGGTTGGGAAGATTTAGAATTAGGGGTGAGATTGAAGCAATTGGGACTAAAATTAATTAAATGTCCTGAAGCCGTCGGTTATCATTGGCATCCCCCCTTTAATCTCGCTCAAATTCCCAATCTCATCGATAAGGAAATTCAACGAGGACGAATGGGAGTGCTTTTTTATCAAAAACATCCCACCTGGGAAGTGCGGATGATGATTCAAATGACTTGGATTCATCGACTGTTGTGGGGTTTACTTTCCCTGGGGGGAACCCTGAATGAACGCAGCCTCTCCCCGCTGTTACAATGGTTGATCGATCGAGGTAAACCGCAATTAGCCCTAGAAATTGCCCGCATTTTTCTCAATTGGTACAACGTGCGCGGCGTTTATCAAGCTTATCGGGAAATACAGCTTCAGTGAAATGTCTTGCCGAACACCACCGACGGCGTTTCTCACAAAGACGAGGTATGACTGGATTTGACATCGACAACCGACTCCCTAAAACCAGAGACTTTGTACCTCACCATCGAGATAACTGCCCTAAAGGTGAACATTTGCCGATAAAAAACTGAATATTTGCTTTCTTTTTCTGATAATTGCTGCCACAATCAAAAGCAATCGGCATAGGGAGCGGCGGAAAACACTGACCACATTTGCCCCTTGTGAATTATTTTCTGAGATTGGGCATATTAGAAGTAAATTTTCCTAGAGGAGGAATCCCATAATGAATATCTTCGATATTTTAATCGGTTTTGTCGGTGGAGGTGCGATCGGGGGTGGGGCTTTATATGCCCTGCAAGAGGGAAAAATCAGGGAAGAACGGCAAAAATATGCGAAAATTCGGGCGGATTTAGGTAAAGCCGAAGAGGAGTTAAAAGACAGCAAAGGACAGTTAAAACCACTCGCTCTCTCCGAAGAACGGATTCGCAATATCGAAGCCACCTATAGAGAAGAAGTGGCTAAATTGCAAAAAGAGTTAGAAGATAGCCAAGGACGTTGGCAAGAGATAGCCAGCGCAACTCCCGCTCAAGCCGTGGAAGTCGCCGATAAAACCCAAATTCAGCCACTTCAACCGGAATACGAAGCTAAAATCGAGGAATTGCGCCAAAGCTATCAAAGTCAAATACAAGAGATCATAGACGGGAAGCAAGGGGAAATGGAAGCCCTGCGTCAAAGTCAACAGGAGCAGATTCTAGAATTAGAAAAGGGCTATCAGTCGCAAATTCAACAACTAGAACAGGGTTATCAAAGCCAACTGTTAGAATTACAAAACGCCCGCCAAGCAGTAGTGGATGATCGAACCACTGAAATCGTCGAACCCTGGGATGATTTCCCCGATAGCCCCAGTGCCGAAGAAATAAATCCTTTTGATGGTTTTATCACCGAAGAAAACCTAGGATTGCCACCAGAATTTGCCCCTGAAACGCCCCTAGAAACGCCGGTTTCCGAATCAGAATTCAGCAGTGAGATGAATCCTTTTGATGGTTTTATCACCGAAGAAAACCTAGGATTGGAACCAGAATTTGCCCCTGAAATGCCCCTAGAAACACCAGTTTCCGAGGAGACATTTGACGGTTTAAACAGCCCAGAAGAAACCTTAGTTTCTCCAGAAATGACTGAGATAGAAGATTTTTCCCTCATGGCAGAACCAGCAATCTCTGACTGGGAGATGTCCGCTGCTGAGATAGAATTTCTCAACAGTTTAACATTAGAGGAAGAAACGAGAACTATCGGTAGCCTAGAAGAATTATCGGCTAATTACGGTCAGATTCAAGAAACCGTTAGCAGTGACACCAGTTTCTCTGATTTATTAGCCCCCGACACCGAAAAATTCGCTGATAACCAAAATTTTCTCGATGACTTATTTGCTGATACCGCTGACAGCAATAACCCCGAATTATTCGATTATTTTGCGGAAGAAACCCCTACAGTTGCATCTAACCGCCAAAATGTTGCTTCTGTTGCGAGTGACCAAGAAGAACTAGATTTCTTCAGTATGTTGGATAATGAAGAAATGGCTAATCTAGAATCCTTACCTTCTGACGAAGAACTGCCCCTTGATGATCTATTTGGCGATGATTTATTCTCGGATGGGGACAATAGCAAAACCACGAGGCTAGAATCTCATCAGTAGGCAGATTGCCCGCTATGAAGGCAGAAGACAGAATTTCTTCCCCACCCGATTTCTGGCTTCTGACTTTCCTAATGGGACTTAGGCGTTTTCGGTCAGCAAAAAAGGCTCAAACCATTACGGGACAAAGGGTTAACCTCGATTGATGATTTGCCTTGATCTATCTGGGTTTCAGCGATTTTGGGCTTCTCGAAGTAAATCCCAAGCGGGGATTGGAGTTGAGGCTTTTCTCGATTTGTTTTTTGTCTAAGTCCCAATAGCAAAGATCCTCTAAATCGAAACCCTAGCCAGAAAAATCGGAAAAACAGCCCTAGGGTTGCTCGCGAGTGCTATAAAGGTAGATAGTCATCTCGATCGCCTAATCGTCCTAACTATGCCACGCACTCAACGTAACGATAATTTTATTGATAAATCTTTTACCGTCATGGCGGATATCATTTTAAAGATACTCCCCGCCAATAAAAAAGCCAAGGAAGCCTTTGTTTATTACCGCGATGGGATGTCTGCCCAAGCTGACGGCGAATACGCCGAAGCCCTCGATAATTACTATGAGGCTTTAACATTAGAAGAGGATCCTAACGATCGCAGTTATATCCTCTACAATATCGGCATTATCCACGCTAGTAATGGCGAGCATGAAAAGGCTCTGGAATACTACGAAGAAGCTATCCAACTTAATCCCAGAATGCCCTCCGCTTTGAATAATATCGCCGTTATTTACCATTTTCAAGGGGAAAAAGCTAGAGAAGACGGTCAACAGGCCGAAGCGGAAGCACTCTACGACAAAGCGGCAGAATACTGGAAACAAGCCATCCGATTAGCCCCCAATAACTATATTGAAGCCCAAAACTGGCTGAAAATCACCGGGCGATCGGAAATTGATGTTTTCTTCTAAATTGAGGAGACAGAATTCAGGAGTCAGGAGATTGCTTTTATTTATTATCCCCACTCCCTCACTCCCTCACTCCCCCACTCCCCAATTCATAATTGATCATTCATCATTCATCATTCCCCATTTCTCCCATGATCGATCGAGCTACAGTTGAAAAAATCGCCCATTTAGCCCGTTTAGAGATTAATAGCGGCGAAGAAGAACAATTTGCGGGGCAATTAAGCGGGATACTGGATTATTTCGAGCAGTTAAGCGAATTAGACACGGAAAATGTGCCACCCACCACGCGAGCGATCGAAATTCAAAATATCACTCGCGCCGATAGTAATAGACTTTATCCCGATCACGAGGTCTTAGTGCAAGAATCGCCGGCCCCAGAAGGGGATTATTTCCGGGTTCCCCGTATTCTCAACACCGACGAAGACTAAATCAGTGATCAGTGATCAGATGTGAGTTTTCAGTTTACTGTTTACTGATCACTGATTTAGATGCCATCTAGGGTTTTTGCTGCTATCTTGGACTAAGATCAGACCTAGCAATGGAGACATAATATAATGATCGCATCTCAAGATGTGGCACCATTTCAGCTTATTTCGAGCGTAGAATCGGCAGCAACAGAATTTAGGCCCTGGGGTTCTTTCACCACTCTAGAAGAAGGTCTTGGTTATAAAATCAAGCGAATTGAAGTGAATCCGGGTCATCGTCTCAGTTTACAGATGCACTACCATCGCAGTGAACACTGGATTGTCGTTTCGGGGACGGCAAAAGTCACCTGTGGAGATAACGAAGAAATTCTCGGAGCCAATCAGTCCACTTATGTGCCGCAGTGTACCGCTCACCGTCTGGAAAACCCCGGGGTGATCAAATTGGTGTTAATTGAAGTGCAAAATGGGGAATATTTAGGAGAGGATGATATAGTCCGTTTTCAGGATGATTATGCTCGCCATCAGAGCTAAGACTGTGTTGAGGGAGACAGAAGGCCAAGAAACTATATTTTCGCCCCAAAAACCTGTTTAGGTTAGTCTACCTGACTGTCTTCCCTCCCCTCAAGGCTCGTCAATTTCTAGAAAAATTTTCTTTTCGGGCCAGGTAGCGGTTTTCCTCCTGGGCAGAAAAATAAACTTCCCCTAGACCCTGTGTGGGAAGCTTGAGGAAAGCTGGGTTAGGGGAAATGATTTATTCCTTTGCTGGATTAACTTTAGCATATAACTCTCATTTGTCAGGACTATAACGGCCGGATGTCAATTCTGTGACAAAGAAAAGCCGCTCAGGAGTCGGGCAAGAGGCAAGGGGCAATGATTCATGCGGGAGGGAGTGAGGAAACGGCTTAATCTTGTTGATAAATGCGGCAAAAAACCAAGGGAATTTGCAAAAAATAAACTATATGTAGGGCTTGCTGAATAAATCTAAAAACCTTGTTGGATAAGGCTTTTAGACTTTTTTGACCTCAAAAAGTGCCGACCATTGGAGGGATCGGGGGTAAAATTCAGGTACTTTTTCCCTGAAAATTAGGTAACTGACTACCTCAAAATCGGTAAAACCCTACACCCCACACCCCACACCCCACACCCTGCCCCCACCAACAAACTTTTTCAGCAGACCCTAATTATTATTTTCCTAAACCGAGTTTTCTGGTTACTTTTTGCCAAAAAGTTGGGGTCGGTGGTTGATAGGGTTTGGGACTGCCGGTAAATATAGGGCGTTGACTAGGTTGGTAGAGATAACGATAGTGTAAGAAAATATCTCGATAGGGAAAATCGATATTTTCACCGCTACAAAGTCGAGTGAACAGAGAGGAAGATAAACCGATGTAGTGAAGGTATGTCAAGCGTTTGTCGTGGTCGTATAATAGCCCATCCCGTTGTTGGAAATGGGCGGAGGTGACGGCGTTACCGGTGCGACGACTGGCAGGCCATTCTTTCGCTAAGTTAGAGACGGATAGCTGCGATCTCATCACCATATAGTTCAGCACCGACTGATTGGGAGCCGAGGGATACAACACCTCTGCCTCGCCCTCCTGTAGCCTTGCCACTAGCCAATCCCTTTGTTCCGACAGCATAAAGCCGCGCTTGGAGGCGTAGAACCCAGCACAAAAGATCTCCGCCTCGATCCGTTCTTGGGGAAACACTTCCAGCAGTTTCGGCGAATTGACATTGTAAATGTGGGTGGGGTCTTTGTACTGAAAGTCGTAAGTCACCACATCACAACTGTCTAACTGTTCAAACACAGGGGTGACATCATCCAAAATCAGCGCATCTGCGTCAATGTAGATGAATTTTTCAAAGGGGGCGTTGGGGTCAAAGGCACAGTAACGGCGGTTCATACCCAACCGTCGTACTCCTTGTATGCCTTCAGTTTTCCGCCAATGTTGCAGTGCTGTGGGGTGAGCTTGCCAGACTTGTAACGAAAAGTCCTCCCACGGCTTAAACAGATCTTTGTCATTCCAGAGGGTGACATTGGGACGGGTGGCGATTTCGGCGGCGGTTTTTTCCAAGCGGTCGTCGTAGGCGATGACGCAGACGGGCATACCCGCACCCGCATTGACGGCGATGCTATTCAGCAAGGCCACCAGTTGGTCAAACACGACATCATTACCGAGGGTGTAAATACCGTAGTTCATTGCAGCTCAGGAAGAAAAAAAATCAAAACTTATTATCTTTGCCGTTAGTTTAGCTTATTTTTGTCGATAAATTATAGTCTCAAGTTTCTCACAACAGAAAGACTAACCGATCGACTATACCCAAAACCGATCGATTTAGCGTTTGCGTTTGAGTAATTTAGAAATGCGTCGATTGTACCGCAACCAACGCCAGATTTTAATAACCAATTCCTCCACCCATAAAATAATCGCATCTAATCCCTCTAAAATCCGTTCTAAGGGGTGTTTAACGTAACCGACGGGGGTTGATTCGGTTTCTAACCATTCTTCGTTAATTGGTTGAATTATCTCCCTAGCGTAGCGGGGATCTAATTGGGTTGCGGGGGGGGATTCTCCAGGAGTAATTTCAGCGGCGGCCGGGGGGATTTTTTGTAAAGATTTATTTTGTTTTTCTTGACTAAAAGCTTTTTTTGTGCTATGAGGCTCGGCTGGTGTGCCTGGGGACTGGGGAAGGGGATAAGCGGGGTTAAGGCGCGGTTTTTCGGAGTCTTGGGGAGAAATAGCCAAGATATCGGCGGATTCTAGCCATGGTTGCTCGCTGACGGCGGAAAATGTCAGGGATTGGCGAGAGGAAAAGAAGTGATCGATCGCCGCTTGGATGAGTTTGCCGATCGTGAAGGGATTCGCTTGGGTTTGTTTTTCTAGCCAATCCTGGAGACGTTGCTTGAAGGTGATCAGCAGAGAATTAGGAAGACTTAGGGGATATTTTGCCGATAACGCGGGTGAATCAGCACTATATTCTAAATTATTCTTCTCTTTTGCCCAGAAATGCTCGATCGCAGCATAAATTAACCAATAAAGTCGCCAGAGATAGGAGGAATTTTTCTCGAGAGTCGGGGACTGGTTAACGAGATCGGAAGGTAGGTTAGAGGTGTGGCTAACACTGCTGGGGATTGCGGGGGAGATAGCGAGAAATTTAGCCTCGAAAATTGCTAATTTTTCGTCAATAACTTCTAAAATCGCTTGAGAATTGAAATTAGGCAGTGGTAAGGAGGGTGGTGTCGGGGTTTTGACGAGATGGGATTCCTGGAAGAGATTTATGGCGATCGCTATTTGTCCCTGTTGTTCCCAGCGTAGTAGGTTCCAAAACCAACGTATCGGAGGCAAGACAGGATTTTTATCGGTAAAATTCGGTAATAAAGGCGGATATTGAGGATTTAATCGCTTAATTTTCCGGTTTTCGAGGGCGTAGTTAGCCAGTGCCGTCCTAATTTGTTTTTCTATTTGTCTTTGGGTTTGATTATCGGTGATTTTAACAGTCTGGTGATCGTTAGTGACGAAAACTAAAGCTTGATCCTCTAGATCGGCTGCTATGCCAATAAATGGCGTTTCTTGGTCAGATAAGCTCTGTAGAAATTCCGCGATCGCATCCGTCCCCTCTTTGCCGGGGGGTGATAATTGTTTCTGGAGACTGTTCCCCAATTGATTAGCCGTCATCCGCAGGGATTGTACCAGCAAATAGACGGGATAGAGGGCTATTTGCAGGGCAATAGCGATCGCATTTTGACCGCGACGGGAGACGCGGCCGAGGTTATCTTTCAGACGGATCAAGCGACGGTTGATCAGGTTGAACAGTCGGCTTTTATAGGGATCGGCAGCCATGGATTTTGGGCGATAACATCTTCAATTAGACTATCCTATTGTGCAAGGGCGGGATTAAAAAAATTTTGGCCAAAACCCTTGACTCCCGGAAAGATTATTGTTATATTTAAAAAGGTCTGAAATCCACGCCCCCATCGTCTAGTGGCCTAGGACACCTCCCTTTCACGGAGGCGACAGGGATTCGAATTCCCTTGGGGGTATGAAAAGAAGGTCAGAGGTGTCAAGCTTCTGACTTTTCGGTTTTTTTCTCCCGTTGATGGCTTTTCGGTAAGCTGACGGTGAAGATTGTTCCCCGATCGATCTGACTCTCGACGCTAATTTGTCCATGATGACTGAGGGTAATCGCTAAAGCGATCGCTAATCCTAATCCTGTTCCCCCGGAAGTGGCAGAATTTTGTCGTGCGGGATCGAGACGATAAAAGCGATCGAAAATATGGGACAAAGCAGCCTCGGGAATACCGATTCCGTTATCTTTGATGCGTACCAGTAACACCGATTGTCGATCGCGTTTACTTTTCTCCAATTCCACTGCCACATTTTTAGGCTCAGATTCGGGGAAAAAAGCGTGTTTTAGGGCATTAGAAATTAAATTTGTGAATAAACGGGCTAATTGATCCCAATCTCCCTGCATAGTAAACATTTCATCGCTGTAGGAAAAATCCTCTTGGTCCGGTTCCACAATCGACAAAGAGAGGGAAATTCCCTGCTTATCGGCGATTAAACGCTGTTCTTCCACCACTTCCATCAATAGAGCATCCAAAGGTACAGCTTGCTCGATCGGTTGGACGATGCCACTATCAGAACGGGCTAAAAAAAGCAGATCATTGACTAAATTGCCCAATCTTTCCGTTAAACGCTCGATCACCCGCAAGCGTTGATCGCCAGTTTGGGGATAAGCGATCGCCATTTGCACGTTAGTTTGGATAGTGGCGATCGGATTGCGTAATTCATGGGAAGCATCGGCGGTAAATTGTTTTAAACTCTGATAGGACTCTTTTACCGGTTGAATGGCTAAACCGGACAAAAACCAACCAATCCAGGCAACACTAGCAATCATCAGGCAAATTCCGGCGATTAAATCCAATAATAGCTGTCTAATCGGTTTTGTCACCTCAAACCAAGGATGACTTACCCGCAGATATCCCAAAACATAATGATCGATTTCCACCCTTTCGGTTATTTGTCGCAGCAGACGATTATCGGATAAGCGAATAGTTTCCCCTTGACGGTGGGGATGGAGGGGAATATCTAAGGATTCGGCCAGAGTTGACCAAAGTAGATTACCTTGGGGATCAAACCATTCCAAATCTATATGATCGTCCTCGACGGATTTACCCTGACTGGGAAAACTTGCCAGGGGATCGACGCGATAACGTCCTTGATCCGGGGGAATCGATTCGATCACGAGGGAACGATTTACCACCTCAATGATGTGTTTGAGGGTATCATCAATGCGATCGACTAGGGTATGGCGCACATAAAAATACATTCCCGTAGCGAGAAAAAGCAGTAGTATGGCAGTGACAACAGTGTACCATAAGGCTAAACGGCGGCGAGTGGCTTGGAACACCGATAATCTATGGATTGGCTAGAGATTTTTCGAGCAATGTATCCTATTTTACAGCTTATTTGAGCGATTTAATAATCGAGAATAAATTATTTTTAGCTATAGGGAAAAACTGACGGTTGCCAAGAATAGCTAGACTTGAACGCTCATAGTCCTTAAAAATTGCCGCTAACAAAGGTATTTTTAGATACATTCTTCCCAATAATTGTTTGAGTAGAACTACAAAAGCAGTCAAAGTGAATTATATTTAACCCTATGGTGACAGGGCTGACAGGAACGGCTAAAAATATTTTTGAGCTTATGTGAATTAATCACAACTATAAATGATGAATTTAAATTACTGGTTAATGAAATCGGAACCCGATGTCTATAGTATCGGGGATTTAAAAAAAGATGGTCAAACTATTTGGGAGGGAGTGCGAAATTATCAGGCCCGCAATTTTCTCCGTCAGATGAAACGGGGAGATTTGGCCTTTTTTTATCATTCTAATACCACCCCGCCAGGGATTGTCGGCTTGATGCGAGTAGTGCAAACTGATATGATCGATCCCACACAATTCGATACCGATAGTCCCTACTATGATTCTAAATCCTCCCCAGATGCCCCGCGCTGGTGGACGGTTAAAGTTGAGTTCGATCGCCTTTTTCCCCAACTGCTGCCCCTGGGAATTTTAAAACAAAATTTTACGGCCGATGAATTATTATTAGTAAGGACAGGAAATCGTCTGTCAGTGATGCCTGTCAATCCAGCGATTGCCACAAAAATTCTCGCTTTAGTCGCTCATCAAGGAGTATAAACTGTGAACCAGAAAGATGCTATTAATTTACTTTCCCTGATCGGGGGATTATTGGCCACTATTGTCATTTTAGCGGCCTTTAATGCCTATGTGATTATCACCCCCGGACAAGCGGGGGTTTTAAGTGTGTTAGGAAAGGCTAAGGACGGGGTTTTATTGGAGGGATTTCACTTTAAACCTCCCTTTGTTTCTAGTGTCGATATCTACGATGTTACGGTGCAAAAATTTGAAGTTCCTGCCCAAAGTTCCACTAAAGATTTACAAAATTTATCCGCTAGTTTTGCGATTAATTTTCGTCTTGATCCGACGCAAGTAGTGGCAATTAGAAGAACCCAAGGTACCCTACAAAATATTGTTGCTAAAATTATCGCCCCTCAAACCCAAGAATCCTTTAAAATTGCCGCCGCTAAAAGAACAGTAGAGGAGGCAATTACTCGACGCAGTGAGTTAAAAGAAGACTTTGATAATGCCCTATCGACTCGGTTAGAAAAGTATGGTATTCTAGTCTTAGATACCAGTGTGGTAGATTTGAATTTTTCTCCGGAATTTGCTCGGGCTGTCGAAGATAAACAAATCGCGGAACAACGCGCCCAAAGAGCCGTTTATATCACCCAAGAAGCAGAACAACAGGCCCAGGCAGAAATCAATCGCGCTAAAGGGAAAGCTGAGGCACAAAGACTATTAGCAGAAACTTTAAAAGAACAGGGGGGAGGATTAGTTTTACAGAAAGAAGCGATCGAAGCTTGGCGCGAAGGTGGGGCGCAAATGCCCCGGGTTTTAGTCATGGATGGATCGGGAAAAAATAGCGTACCATTTTTATTTAATTATAGTGATTCTTTTCCAGAAAATACCCCCTAAATTCGGGTCCATTTAGCCCAATTATTTTCTCAAGATAAAGTCTTTCCCATCAAGAGGAAGTGTAACCTCAATTTGGTAAGCTGTTGACTATCTAAATTACTCGTTAAGACTATAGGGGAGAAGGGAGCAGGGAGAAGGAGTTTCAGCCTAAGTCCACCCCACTTCTCCCCATTCCAATCCCATGCCACCATCCCCAACCCAATCAAACCTCTAACTACAAGAAATATGACCTTGGGGTGCTTTTCGTTCAAAAATAACTTGATCGTAGATCGCCGACGAGTGTAAAGTGCGTTAGAAGGCTACCAATTCTGTTAAAAAACCCAAATCAACAATCCGCACCCCACGCAGCAACTTGATTCTTAAATTGGTGTTTCTGTCTTGGCTTATTTTGTTAGGAAGAACAGCCGAGAAACCTATTTGACGCTATCATGGAAACAGCGCTGTACTGCTTGCTAAATCAATGCTTACCCTCAAAACGAGTAAACTAACCCTTGCTGATGTTCAACGTCATCTTAATTTCCAAGAAAAGCTTGAGGATGTTTCATTTACAGAGCTTTTAGCTTTGGAAACCGTCAGCGACGCAGAAAAATTAGAACTTGTTCAAATCCGCAACGATTTTCGACCCTATTTGATGGAAGATAAAGCATCAGAAGGACAAGTGAAAGTTTTAACCCTATTTCCCTTATTGCGGTTAGCTGGTTTTTATCGTTATCCGATTAAGATTAGGGTTGAAGAAGGGATTGATAATATTATCCTTGTCGATGAAGATAAAACTATTAGCGGACGCTTTGATATTGTCACGGTGAATAATTCGATATCAACTGTCAATAATATCCCTTTTTGGATTTTAGTAATTGAAGCTAAAGAGAGTGGAATCGAAGTACGTCAGGGATTACCTCAATTACTGACTTATGCCTACAATAGCTTAGAAAGACAACCCTCAGTTTGGGGATTAGCGACTAATGGCTTACAATATATGTTCGTCTATCTCAGACAAGAAACTAACCCCACTTATCAGATAATGCCAGAACTTAATTTAATGTATCCTCAATCAGCAATTAATCTGCTCCAAATTCTCAAGGCAATGGGTCAGCTAATTTTAGAGACATAAATTAGGACTCAAACAAGCTATAATCTCCTAGGCTTTTACTGTCTATATAGGCAATTAAAAGCGTCTTGAATACTTGCCACTATCTAAAACTCCTGAGTCGAAAATAAACTTAATTAAGTTGTCGATTTAACGAGAATGAATTAGTTGATGCTTGAGCAACATCTAACAAAGACTCGATTACAGAATTAACCACAGCAGCTACGCAGAAAATCGCTACACTATTACCCGTTAATTTTCGCATAGTTTGATAACTGCCGACAATTTGATAATCATCGGGAAAACCTTGTAAACGTAGCATTTCCCTTGCTGTTAAGCGTCTTTTCCCATCCACTAACAAATAATTATAGGATGCTCCCGCTCGCAAGGCACAGGAATAGGGATAAGCACTGACATTTCCTCCTTTATTTTCGTGCCAGATAGTCGGTTCACTATAAGGTTTTTTTCCCTCTCTTTTCAGGAAGCGACTTTTTTGAATTCTTGCGGAAGCATAATAAAAATCCGAGACATTTTCTTCTAATATTTCCGTTAAAGTTGTTCTAGATAAAGCTGGTTTTGGCCAGATAAAACCCCGCGCTTCTCGGAAACCAACGATAAAAATCCGTTCCCGTTTTTGCGGTAAACCAAAATTAAGCGCATTCAAAACCCGATAATCGGTATAGTAATCTAAATCTTGCAAAGTATCGAGAATAACTTCTAAGGTTTTTCCCTGTTGATGTCCCTGCAATTGCTTGACATTTTCCAGAATAAA
>NZ_JAPZRB010000470.1:0-19368 GCF_027531105.1 Microcystis sp. LE18-22.4A | reverse complement strand
TGCTCTAGAATTATTATTAAACTTGAGAACTTCTTTAACTAACGATCAAGAGCTTGAACAGGAGGACAGAGAGTTAATTATGAGATTATCACCTTTATACACTTCCCGTCTTCAGGAAGAACTGGATGCTGGCCGTCAACAGGGTCTTCAACAGGGTCTTCAACAGGGTCTTCAACAGGGTCTTCAACAGGGTCTTCAACAGGGTCTTCAACAGGGTCTTCAACAGGGTCTTCAACAGGGAGAACGTCTGGTGGTAGAAAATTTATTGAAAGCTCGTTTTGGTAGTTTAGACCCAGATTTGTCCCTAATCATCGAGCGCATTTTATTATTACCGGTGGAGGAGTTTACCCCTTTAATACTCAATTCATCTCGCACAGAATTAATTGCCCACTTTTCTAATTAAAAGCATAACTCAATCCTTTGATGATACTGGATTTTAAAATTGGCTGATTAACCAGAGCAGGCAATTTTCCGGGCAAATTCGGGGATATTGAGGATCGTTCTGGAACCAGCATCAGCTTTCTTGCTAATTTGTGGCCAATTAGCGGCAATTTAGCTCTGATGACCTGAGAATAGCTTTTCTAAAGCTTCCTTCAAGGTTGGTTCCATGACAATTTTATTTTGATAAGCAACTGTTACTCTAGCGATTGTCGGGACACTATTTTGGTCTGCCACTAGATACAAAGGTTCTACATAAAGCAGCGATTGTTCAATGGGAATAATTAATAGGTGTCCTTGCAAAACTTTAGAACCGTCCCGATTCCAAAGGGAAATCTGTTGAGAAATATCTGGATCTTGGTTAATTAAAGCCTCAATTTGATTGGGTCCGTACACTAACCTTTGTTTAGGAAATTGATAGAGTAATAACTTACCATACTCTCTATCGTCTGAACGCGCCGCTAACCAAGCGATTAAATTTTGCCGACTAGAGGGAGTATAGGGATGGAGGAGAATAAATTCTTCTTTGTCGGAATCGGGCAGTTTCATGATTAAATAATAGGGTGATACAGCCTGGGGTTCCGTGCCGTAAATTTCTAGGGGAATTTCCCATTGATCCTCCCGATTATAAAATACTTGCGGATCGGTCATGTGATAGGTTAATAATCTTTCTGCTTGGGTACTAAATAAATCTTCGGGATAACGGATATGACTGCGGAGAGTTTTCGGCATTTCTGCTAAAGATTTAAAGAGATGAGGAAAGATTTTAGTCCACGTCTGAATGATTGGATCATTTTCATCGGCAACATAGAAATTCACCGTTCCATGATAGGCATCCACTACCACTTTGACCGAATTGCGAATATAGTTAAATTTATCTTTCCCCGGGTCAGAATAGGGATAGCGATCGCTGATAGTATAAGCATCAATAATCCAATGTAATTTACTACTACTATCGCCCACATCTGCCGCTACTAAATAGGGGTTGCGATCATAATTTAAAAAAGGGGCAATAGTTTGCACGCGATTTTGGATATCACGACGCATTAATAAGCGAGTTTCGGGAGTAAAATCTTGGCTAAATAACATTTGCCAATCCCGCAGATAAAGGGCAAATAGCCAACGTCTCCACCCCGTCCCCACTAGGATTCCTCCCTTACCATCGTAGGTATTATAGACATTTCCATCCCCGCTAGGAAAATCCAATTCTTCTACGGTGGTGGGAGTCATCACATAATTATTAGTTAATTCCCCGTAGTAAATGCGGGGTTTACCAATGGGAATACTATAATCAATTAATTCGCTAGAGGTTTGTAGGGCCCCTTCGTCTTTATTTGTGCCGATATCTTTGACAAAATAGTAGGGTAAACCCCCGGCAGCCACTAAATTAACCGGGGAAAGAGTGAACCCATAACCGTGGGTATAAACGAGATGTTTATTCACCCAAGTGTTAGCAGAAGTGGGAACCGCACTATAATCTAATTCTCTAGCGGCAATAATTGTCTGTTGTTTTTCAGATATTTGACGTTCTTCGATTTTTTCAGGCAATCCTACTCGTACCCGATAGCGATCGATATCAGCATCGGGGAATTTATAATATAAGCGAATTTGCTGTAATTGTCGGTTAGTTTCTAGCAGTGGTTTGGTGTCCCAAAGACGAATATTATCGATAGTTAGATGGTTTCTCTCTAAAACTTCGGCATTTAATTCGGCCTGTGGATCGAAAACTTGGGCATCAATTCTATCTAAGGAAAAAGCCGCTCTTGTGGATTGAATACTTCTTTCGATATAGGGTCTTTCTCTCACTAATTCATTCGGTTGTACGACAGTTCTTTGCAATAGTCCACTGATAATTGTGCCACTTATCCAAACAATTAAATAGAGAAATACAGGAACTAAGTAGGGGAAAAATACCAACTTTTTCTTAGGATTTTTGTATAACTTGCGACGGTCTTTTTTACCAAATAATGCTTTTTCTCCTAACCATATAGAGGTTATTCCTGCAATAATTCCCAGAATAATTTCAATAAATTGACCAACATGAACATCGATATAACCCGCACCATAAACTACCCCTTCCGGAGAATAAAGTAGCAGGTAACGCTGAATAATATGGTGTAATACTAGCAGCCCCATTAACCCACTCCACAGGGCGTATAAATGACGCAGTTGCGGACGGGAAAACCCCATAAATTTTCCCAGAGAAAGACTATCACCCGAAAAAAGATAGGTTAAAATAACAGCAAAAAGAGTATATATTCCCACACCAGTGAGCCATAATTCTAGTAACTGCCACAGGGGTAATTGAAAGATGTAAAAACCTAAATCATTCCCGTATTGAGGATCGTTAATATTGAAAGGAACACCATAAAAATATTTTAAAAAATTCGCCCACTGCCCAGCAATAATAAAAGATAGCATGACAGTGAATACTATAGATATTATTCGCAAAAAATACTCGGTTTTAATTAATAATCCCAAGACTAAAAAAGCGATAATTAACCCTTGCCACAAATTACTGGAAATATCAGTTAATACTTGCCTAATCCAAACTATTTGCAGAGGAGAATTGAGGGAAGAACTGAGGTTAGGGAGATTAAAATCTGGTGTCCAGAGACTGAGGGCTAGTTTACTGTAATACAATAACATTGACCCGATCCAAGCTCCAATTCCCGTTGCGATAATCAAAAGGCCGAGTAAATTAATACTAGGAGATTGAGGACTAAGAGGATAACTATCTTCCCGGGGTTTTTGCCAACGAAAACGCTGGGCTAAACGTAAATTAGTAAAAATAAAGAGTAGAGAAAGAATCGCACTTCCCCAACCTAATCCTAGTTGCCAAGATAATTGTTTCAGGAAAGTGTTTAAATAACCCATCTCGGTAAACCAGAGGCTATTGGCTACCACTAATACCCCCAACTGCCCGATCACAAGGCAGCCGAGAAACAGTAAAATAGGTTTAGCGATCGAGCTTCGGTTATGTCTGATCAGCATGGATAAAGTGATAAAAGAGAGTCTTCTTTCATTCTAGCGATTTTAGTTTCTCCCTGCTGCTTTTTCTTAATTTAAAGATAAACTTAAGAAACTATAGCCGGGTTAGGGCAATAATTTAGCTGAAAGTCAGCAATTTTCCCTAATTTTAGCGAGGATTAGCAGACTGGAGTATTTCTCGAAAAATCCTGCGTCGATAGGAAGGAGATTCATTGCTCATATTCCATAAAGTTTCGTAGAAAAAGAAAGAAACGCCAAAATTTTGTTGTCTCGATTTTTCCACTTGTTGAGTAATATTAACCATCGGAATCGGACGACCTTTTAAACCAGATAAAATCCCAATAGCCACGGGGATAGATTCTCTAGCTTGCTGTAATTCTGGTTGCGATAATTCCCAGTCAAAGGCGTTCATATCAGTTCGATACACTTGTATTATTAACTCATCAATCAAGTTTTTTTGTTGCCATTTTTGCCAATCTAAAAGATAGGATTCTAGGGAGAAAGTGTAGGGATTAGGAGATAGGGAAATAATCGCTGTAGGTTGGCGCTTTTTAATCATCTGGGCTAAACTATTCATATAGTCAGTAATTTTATCGGCCCGCCATTGAATCCATGCTTTATCTTGGTAATCTTGCGGTGGTAATTGTCCAGAATGTTCCCTTTGATAGAGTTTAATCGTGGTTTCATCATAGCCAAAATCGGTGGGATAACCAAAATGATCATCAAACTGAATTCCTTCTATATCGTAGTTAGTAATAATCTCGCTGACTAAATCCGTAATAAAGTTTTGTACTTGCGGATGTAAGGGATTTAACCACACCCGTTGATGCACTTTTCCTTCCCACCAAATCACGCTTTTATCCTGTCTTTGGGTTAACCAATCGGGATGTCGTTTGGCTAATTCTGAATCCGCAGGAGCCATAAAACCAAATTCAAACCAAGGAATAATTCTTAATTTTTTCCGATGACCTTGGCTAATTATTTCCTCTAAAAAGTCGCGATTTTTTAAAGACTTATGGGGATCGATCGCTCGTCCTGTCACTTTTTCTGCTACCTTAGAAGGATAGAGTGTATAACCCCAATTCCAGACCGTGGGATAAATAGTATTAAAGTTTAAATCAGCCAACCTATCAAGGGCATCTTTTAGGGTTTCCGGTTTAAATAATACCTCACTATCGATATTAGTTAACCAAACTCCACGAATTTCGGGTTTTTCTTGGGGTTGATTGGTCGATTGTGCCGGATAATTAAAGGTTATCGTCATGATACAAGCAAAGATAATTAAAAATATTACCCAGCTTATTTTTCCGTATCTTTGACTATAAATCACCAAACTATCGGCGAAATTATTAAAGGTTTTACTGATTCTATTCATAATGGGAAGTGGGGAAGTGGGGAAGTGGGGAGGTGGGGAGGTGGGGAGGTGGGGAGGTGGGGAAATTGAACTACAACCCTAAAACCCCAAAACCCCAACCCCTAAAATCTATCTCCTGCCTGCTGCTGACTGCCTCCTGACTGATAAAATAACTAAATTATCTCTCTAAATTGCGAGGATCTAGGGCATCGCGTAAACCATCACCGAGTAAATTAAAAGCTAAAACGGTGAGAATAATTAACAAAGCAGCTGGCCAAATTAACCAGGGTTGTAGAACAATAATTGAGGCATTGGTAGCCAGAGAAAGCATATTTCCCCAACTAGGATCTGGTTGTTGAATTCCCAAACCAATTAAACTTAAAACCGATTCGGCCACGATAAAACCAGGCACGGCTAACGTAGCAGAAATAATGATATAACTGGCAGTTTGGGGCAGCACATGACGCAGAATAATATAAAGGGGTTTTGCTCCCATAGCTTTAGCGGCCTGAATAAATTCCTGTTCTTTCAGGGATAAAACTTGACCGCGAATTACCCGCGCTAATCCCGACCAACTGATAAAAGAAGTAATCAGGACGATTAATAAAAAGCGTTGGGTGCTGGTTAATCCTGCGGGTAAAACGGCCGCTAGGGCCACGAGTAAATATATGCCGGGGATAGTCATTAAAACTTCCACAAAACGCATTAAAATCGCATCTAACCAACCGCCAAAATAGCCAGAAACGCCACCGACAAATAAACCGATAGGGAAAGAAATTAAAATCCCGACCAAACCGATAAATAAACTAATTCTGCCCCCGAAAATCAAGCGACTAAAACTATCGCGTCCCGATTCGTCGGTTCCCAATATATTGATTCTACCATCGCCGATGACTCCGAACAGATGGCGATCAAAAGGGATACCGGGGAATAAAGTTACTTCCTGCCATTTTGGCGGCAAAGGTAGGCGAATTTGACCGAAATTATAGGTTTCACCCTTAACCAAGAGACGCAGCGGCAAGGGTTTGTTAAAATCTCTCATTAGCTTCCGCTCACCAGTTTCTATATTAATAGCACTTTGAGTGGTGGGATAGACGTGGGGGCCAATCCACTCACCCTTGTTACTTCCCGACTGCGAGCGCCAAAAGATTTGGGTGGGGGGTAGGAGAGACTGACCGGGTTGGGAGGAGTAGGGAGAGTAGGGAGCGACAAAATCCGCCGCCATTACGCTTAAATAGAAGATTAACAGTAAAACTGCTCCCCAACGGGCGAGAGGATTATCTTTGAGTTTGTGCCACCAGTCCATAGGCGATGAGGTCAATAGGAGAGTTAATCTTTATTTTGCTAGTCTGATTGCTACAATTTATCATACCAACAAAAAAGCTGTCTAATGTTTATTAATCCCCTTGTTTATGAGAAATCTTCTGTCTATCGTCAAGATTTTGAGACAGCGCAACCGTTTAAGCATTTGGTCATCGATAATTTTTTAGTTGGGGAGCAAGCGCAAATTTTGCTGGAAAATTTTCCCAGTTTTAATCCGCAAAAAGCCATTAGTGAGTTAGGAAAAGTTGGCGGGAAGGCGGTTAATGAGGATTTAATCGGTTTAGGGGGTGTTTATCAAGAGTTTGGCCGCTACGTTCAAGCTCAAGAGTTTTTAGAGTTAATTTCCGAATTAACCGGTGTTGATAATTTAATTCCAGACCCTAGTTTTTATGGGGGTGGAACCCACGAAAATTTACAGGGTCAAGAATTAGACCCTCACATTGATTTTAACCTCGATGAGCGTCATTGGTATCATCGCCGCTTGAATTTATTAATCTATTTAAATCCCCAATGGCAAGCAGATTGGGGAGGTAATCTAGAGTTACATTCCAATCCACGTCAACCGGAAGAAAATCAGATTAAATCTTTTGTACCTATCTTTAATCGTTGTCTTATTTTTGAAACCAATGAATATTCATGGCATGGATTTTCTCAGATTAATTTACCAGAAAATAAACGGCATTTATCGCGTAAATCTCTGTCTATCTATCTCTATACCAAAGAACGTCCAGACCAGGAATTATCACCATCTCATACAACTTTTTACATCCCGCGCCCGCTGCCAGAAAATATTCAACCCCATCAAGTTTTAAGCTCAGAAGATTACCAACAAATTAAAATTTTACTGAAAAGACGGGATGATTTAATTCGTTTTTATCAAGATAGAGAACTGAAAGAATCTCAGGATTTAGTTAGTTTAAAATCCCATATTAAGCGCTATCTATCCCTCCAATATCCTCGCCTATGGAAAATTATTAAAAGTTTACTCCGTTGGCGAAAGTGACCTGAGAAAAAATCCCTACTTTCCCATCAGAGAGAGTAGGGAATCATCAAAAAAACTAACTGGGAACTTAGCCTAATAACTGGGTAGCACGGGCAGTTAAAGCATTGGCAGTCAAACCATTATAGGCCATAATTTCCCCGGCACTGGCGGTGGTTTCTCCCCGTTTCCAAGCGAAGACATCCCGACGCGCATTACTGCGTAACATAATCGGTTCTAACATGGCGCTTGTACCACCGGTTACTCCGATTAAAGCATCACCGGCAAAGAGACTGTCAAAACCAGCATCATCGAGGAAATTATTATCAGCTGCCGAGCTAGTTTCACTCATCACATCGCTAGGACGGTAGAGACGACGGGGATTAATTACCGAGACGATTTTTACACCGATTCCCGCTGCTTCTAACTGTTGTGCAGACTCAAAGACGGGTAATAAAGTCATATCGCCAATGACGGCAAAAACAACTTTTTTACTGCCTTCCGATTCGTGGAGAATTACGCCGCCTTTTTCTAAAGCTTGACGGGTTTGCTCAAAAGTGGTTCGTACCGGTAAAGGCGATTTACTAGCGGTGATTGTAATGCCTTTATTGCTAGTTCCTAACGCCCATTCATAACAGACTTGAATACTGTTAGCATCGCAGGGAAAGAGAGGAAAAATATTGCCATTTCGCATCATAGCGGCGAAATAATTTTCAATCTCTGGGCGTTGGTGTGTCCAACCATTACGCCCTTGCTCTAAGGCTCCGGCGGTGAATAAAGTAATAGTAGAAGGGGTGGGACGACGTAACTCGGCCATCGCTTGGGTTACAGTCTGCCAAATCGGTAAACCATTGATAGCAAAAGACTCGTAGGAACACCATAAAGTCCGCGCTCCCAAGAGAGATAAAGCGACGGCTAATCCAGCACAGGCATCCTCGCTTAAAGGCTCATAAACTTGACCGTTAGGTGCTTGGAAATAGGTATCATCGCTGGTGGGGTGAATAATCTTTAAACCGACGTTAATATTATTAATTCCCGAAGCGGCATTACCATCAGCATTAGTGACGACAAAATTGGGGTCAGCTTTACCCACAGCTACCACTAATTCCCCCATGGCAGTGGTGGCCACTTTTTTATCACCACCCACAGTATATTCGGTCATCGGTAAGGTTCCTAAATCCGGCAGCGGGAAGACTTTTTCCGTTACCACTGTTTCCACTGCCGGACCCCCTCCAGAGCGCTCGAAATTAGTACGAACAATTGCCCAAGCTTCAGGGGGTAAAGCGCGTTCCTGTAAGGCAGCAACGATATAATCTTTTTCTAAAGAATCGCCTGGATAAAGATTATGGGAAGCCGCTCCCCGTTTGTGAACTCCCGCCCCTTTAAGTTGTTTAATAATGATAACGGTTAGTTTACCTCCTAAAGCTAATTGGGCGGCTTTATCCGTGGCCATTAACACCACTTTCATGAACTCCAGACGCTGGTTAAAAGAGAATTTGGTGCTATCTACATATTCCCCATTTTGATTAGCATCATCGAAGTCTTTAGCATTAATGAGAATCACTTCCTCGAAACCATTACCGCGCCAATAGGCTTCCATTTCGGCGTTAGTTTTCAGGGAAACCATGCTATGGTGTTCTTGGGAATAGCCATTCCAGACTAAAATCGGCAGAAAATTGGTAATTTCAGGATAAGCAGTGTGAAAATGACCAAAACTACTCATAATGTAGGGTTCTCCTAAACCACCATCCCCGATAGTCACAGGGAAAAGGGTATTAGGGTGTAATTTGGCCGCCGCCATGGCGAAATGTTGGCCTTGGCCCAAAGGACCGGCCGGCCCGAGCAGTCCGGGGATTTGTCCAGAAAGATGCCCTAAAAGTCCGTGTTTTTCCCGAAAACGTTCTCCCAATTCCCTGACGTTGCTGATGCCCATGGCTTCGAGAGAGCGATCGAGAAAGACGTTACTATAAAAACCGGGGGCATGATGGCCCACTTCGGTGAAAATATTTTTCTGGCCTAACATCATCAAAGAGGCAATTACGTCGGCAGCGCTGGCAAAACCGCCGGGGTGTCCCGATTCTTTGGTAGCGGTGATTTGTAGGGTGAGGTAACGCAAAGCATCGGCGGCTAGGAGGGTTTGATAGATAGCATTCGGGTCATTAGCGGCAATAATAGCGGTTTTTCCCTCAGCGATAGCGGCTTTTCCTGCATATTTATCAAATTCGGGTAAGGAACCCCCAAAATATTTTATTCCTTGACAAAAATCGGGAATTGTGCTAGTAGCTGTCATAAAATTAATATACCCCTTTACATACAGGCAATCGTTAAAACTATCTTACAGTTAGCGGTAACTCTCGATAGATGCGATATTACACGGGGTTTCCATAGGCGATCGACTATTTGTGCTACACTGATCGCCAATGTTAACGATAAAATTAATCCTATTGATCATGTTAAATAGCAACCAATTACAGGATTTAATCAGTAAATCCCTACGTTATCTATTAATTATCGGCACTATTGCCCCCCTAACTTCCTTAGAAGCCCGCCCAGTCCAAGCCACTCCTCCGAGTAGTCCTGCACCCGCTCAAGAGGCGATTGCTCCTATCCCCGCAGAAAGCAAAGAGTACACCCTAGGAGAAGGAGATAAAGTCCGCGTCACCGTTTACCAAGTCGCGGATTTAAGCGGCGATTTCCTTGTTTTAGCCGATGGAACCCTGACTTTACCTCTGATTGGTAGCGTCAAAGTGGAGGGAATGACCGTCACCGAAGCCGGCCAAACCTTGGCCAAACGTTACACCACCTATCTCAAACGTCCCGTGGTTACTGTTAGCATTCTCACTCCCCGGCCTCTGCAAATCGCCATCGCGGGGGAAGTCAATCGTCCGGGTACTTATACAATTAACCCCGAACAAAGCCAAAAAACGCCCCTATTGACCGAAATAATCCGGCAAGCGGGGGGAGTGACTACGGTGGCCGATATTGGTCAAGTTCAAATCCGACGCAACCTCAAGGGACAAGAACAGCTAATTCAAGCGAATCTCTGGCAATTAATCCAAAAAGGCGATACAACCCAAGATATTAGCCTCAGAGATGGCGATAGCATCGTTATTCCCACTAAAACGACCCTTAGCGTCGGGGAAGTCAATCAATTAGCCGATGCCAATTTTGGACTAGATAGCGATCGAGAAATTAATGTTACTGTGGTGGGAGAAGTTTATCGTCCGGGGTCCCATCGTATTGTCCCCACTGCCAACAATAACAATAACAATAATAATGACCAAGATCGCGGCGGCACCAGGAAACCGGCCCGACTAACCCAAGCTATCCAACAAGCGGGAGGCATCAAACCTCTGGCCGATATCCGACAGGTACAAGTGCTGCGTTATACTCGTGACGGTTCCCAGCAGAAAATCCCCGTAGATCTCTGGAGTTTGCTCGAAAAAGGTGATATGACCGGCGATATCTTTCTTCAAGAAGGTGATACGGTGATTATCCCCACCGCAACTGAAATCTCGGCCAAGGAATCGGAAACCCTAGCATCGGCTAGTTTTGCCCCTAAAACCATTAACGTGAAAGTGGTCGGGGAGGTGAGAAAACCGGGGACAATTGAAGTTCCTCCCAATACCCCCCTCAATCAGGCAATTTTAACCGCAGGAGACTTTGATAAGCGTCGGGCCAATCAGTCCACAGTGGAATTAATTCGTCTCAATCCTAACGGGACCGTCACCAAAACCTCAATTAACATCGATTTTTCCCAGGGTATCAACGAGAAAACTAACCCGATTCTCCGCAATAATGATGTGGTTGTGGTTCATCGTAGCAGTCTGGCATCTGCTACCGACACCCTCGGCACGGTTTTAAGTCCCTTTACCGGTCTGACAGGCCTCTTCAACGGATTTTTTAATCTTTTCCGTTAAAAAAGTTTACTTTACCCGGATGTCATTAGCTAAGTAATCGAGCTAATAATAGATATAGAAACGGCGAAAAGTCGTGAGCGTTTACGGCTTTTCTGCTCGATAGACTCAGGAAAGAAAACTATGATTTTTCTCCTTACTCTAGCCCTACTCGCCCTGTCGATTAGCTACAATGTTCAAGGCGAAATAATTAGCCTCAGTACCCGCTTATTAGGTCTTTTTTGTGGCTTGTTAAGTTTGTTCTTTACACCCCTACCGGTAAAAGTTTTTATCCTTGTCACCTTAGTCGTCTTCAGCTGGGATTTTCAGCCCTAAACCCGACTGAAACCCTAAGCATACTTAACCCATCAAAAAAACTGTTATGCAAAAACGCTATCTCGGTCAGACTAATATAGAAATTACTCCCCTTCTCGTGGGTACTTGGCAAGCAGGAAAAAAGATGTGGGCAGGTATTGAAGATGAGGAAAGTATTCAAGCCATTCGTGCCGCTTTTGAGGCAGGAATTACCACTGTAGATACAGCCGAAATCTACGGGGAAGGTCACTCGGAATTGATTGTCGCTCAAGCTTTAGCCGATGTGCGAGAACAGGTAATTTATGCCACAAAAGTTTTTGCTAATCACCTCAAATATGAGGAAGTTATCGCAGCTTGCCATCGCTCTTTAAAAAACCTCCAAACTGATTATATAGATATTTACCAAATTCATTGGCCTAGTGGCTCATGGAACACGGAAATAGTGCCTATTTCTGAAACTATGGCCGCTCTTAATTATCTGAAAGCACAGGGAAAAATTCGAGCTATAGGGGTTTCCAATTTCTCCCGCTCTCAACTGGAAGAAGCTGGTCAATACGGCAGAATTGAGAGTATTCAACCTCCCTATTCTCTGTTTTGGCGCTCGGTAGAAAAGGAAATTATGCCCTATTGTATAGAAAATAATATTTCTATTCTGGCCTATTCTCCCCTTGCCCAAGGTTTATTAACAGGAAAATTTAGAAACGGTTATCAGTTGGCAGCGGAGGACCATAGAATTAAAAATAAACTCTTTCATGGCGAAAACTTTCAGAGGGTACAAGCGGCTTTAAATCAATTAGAACCGATTGCTGAACGCTATAATTGTTCCCTAGCTCAATTATCTCTTGCTTGGTTAATTAAGCAACCCCAAACTAATGCAATTGCTGGGGTAAGAAATGCTGCTCAAGCAGTTAATAACGCTCAGGCAATGACAATTAATTTAACCCCAGAAGACCTAAAATTAATTGATAATATTGGTAAACAGGTAACTGATTTCTTGGATGATAATCCCGTGCTGTGGGATTTCTAAAAATTATACAGCAGTTATCCTAAGGGTGAGGATAGAAGTTTTGGTTAATTCTCAGGAAAAAGCCTGTATAATAATAGCTATAGTCCGATTCTTACCGCAGGATTATACCCATGACTAAATCGAAAAAACACAATCTGCAATGGATTAAAGAAACCCTCGACTTAAATCCAGATCATAACTGGAAATCTAGTCCGGGTAACAGTATTTTTGTAGCTGGTCGCGGTGCAGTTCGCTTTGAAGTTCCTCAGGATTGGCATTTTGAACCCGATGATAATTCCTTTCGTTTTTTGGATAGAAAACCCCCCGATGATGATTGTCGTTTAGAGGTTTCCTATAATCTACTTCCCCCCGGAGATTGGAAAGAATTGCCCCTGAAAGGAATGGTCAAAAAATTAGCTCGTGAAGATAGCCGCAATCCTCACGAAATCGGCGAAGTTATCCAAGAAAAACGCCAAACCGTACGCATTGTTTGGGTACAAATTCAATTCATCGACCCCCAAGAAAATCGGCCAGCTTATTCGCGCATTGCCGTGGGTATTGGTTCTGGAGTTCAATGTTTAATTACTATGGATTATTGGGTCGATGATGCGGACAAATTCACCCCCGTCTGGGATACGGTTATCTCCTCCCTGGTGTTAGGTTTATACATTCGCGATCCCCGCAGCGGTTTAGCTTTCCCCGACTAAAGGTAATAGCAATTTTGCAGGAAAATTTCCTTGACAAAAAACCTTAATTGTGATAATAGAAAAATTGATCGCTCGACTCTGGTGGGGATAGCTGCCGGTCCCCGCATTGACGGGATGTGCAGGAAAGCAAGAGGCACTCAGACTTAAACGCAAGCTATGACCTTGAGGAATAGTGATAAAAGTGGCCTGTAGGGCAATATTTAGGGGCGATTCGGGATTATTTACCCGTTTATAACCCTGAGTGATATTAAAAACCCGACCATCGGGGGTAACTTGAGAAACCACCGCGCAGATATCGAAACTAACCGCATCTGCTTGACAATAACAATCCAGACGGGGACTACCCAAAATCGTTAAATCTTTCTCTAGGGGGGGAGAAGTGTAGGTAATCACATCACTGCGACAGTCTAGCATAGTGCGGTCGAATATTCCCCCCGGTAGGGCGCTATGACCTCCTAAAGATGGGACCGGTCGCCAAGGATCGTGAACGATGGTATCCTCGATCGCAGGTTCTAACAAAATCGCGCTTAATTTCCCCTCATCCTCGCGCAGATTGGCTAAACCTTGACTAGCAAGATAATAAATTTGCTGATTTTCTCCTGGAAACTTCTCCAGATATCGCCATTGATTAGACCCCATTTGAAATAGATACATAGGAGGATTTTTTAATAACTCCGTTTCCTGACCTTTTAAGAAATAATCAAACCATTGCAGCTGCATTTTATCCACAGGACTAATTGCCTGTTGACCATAATCTATCTCTCCTACTTTTCTCCCCCAGGGTAGATGAGTCCAAGCACCAATAATTAGCTGTTGGGGATAGATAGAACGCGCTTGCATTTCTTGGTATAAACCCAAAGTTCCCCGGAGATGAGGATCGAACCAACCCCCGATATGTAACATCGGTAAATCGATATTTTTTAAAAGGTTTTGCGGGGATAATTTTTGCCAATATTCATCGGGAAGATAACGAGTAATCCACTCGTGATAAAAAGAATCGGCGGCTAAATCTTGCAGAATTTGGGGAGAGGCAGCAATAGGATCAAAAAGGGGTAAATTTCGGGAAGCTACCCAGAGTTTTTGATAGGCAGTTTCGTCCCCTTTTAATCTAGCTGTTTCCGCCGCTAATTGTATTGCCCAAGCGAGATTATATTGTAAATTAAATGCTTCATTTTCATAGCCCCAATCTCGATATAAATCGTGAGCGATCATTGCTGGGCAAATAGTTTTTAAAGCAGCATGACTATTAGTAGCGGCGTATAATTGAGTCATTCCCTGATAGGAAAAACCATACATTCCCACCACACCCGTATTATTAGGAATAGTTAAAACCCATTCAATGGTTTCTAATCCGTCGCTAATTTCATGGGCAAATAAATTAAAATTTCCCGTCGAGTTTCCCCGTCCCCGGACATCCTGAATTACCACAATATAACCCTGACGTGCATACCAGCTAGGATGGGCATAAACCACCGTAGAAGCGATCGCTTTTCCGTAGGGTTGTCGCATTAGTAAAATGGGTAAAGATTCCCTACTATCGGGACGATAAATATCGGCAACTAAACTAATTCCATCTCTGGTGATTAAACTAGCCGTTTCTTTTTTTATGGGGTAAGGATTAAGCATTATTATCTCTTTCAAATAAAAAATACTGTCGGGTGGCTCAATCGAGAAAACTTGACAAAGACCAGATAAAGCTTAACTAAATGTTACAATAGAGGCGGACTGCCTCAACTGCCTAGGACTGGAGAAAAATCAGCGATGCTACGACTAGAGAGAATTAGTAAGATTTACCCGACGGGAGAAGTGTTAAAAGATGTCACTTGGGAAGTAAAAACTGGCGATCGCATCGGGTTGGTGGGAGTCAATGGGGCCGGAAAATCCACCCAGCTGAAAATTATTATGGGGGAAGTGGAACCCACCGCCGGAGAGATCATCCGTCCTACCAGTCTCCATATCGGCTATCTTACCCAAGAATTTGAAGTGGATCCCCGTCGGACGGTACGCGAGGAATTTTGGACGGTGTTTCAAGAAGCGAATCAAGTCCACCATCAACTAATAGAAATTCCCCAGCGCATGGAAAAAGCTGATCCCGAAGACTTAGATCGCTTAATTCATCAATTGGATCGCCTACAAAGACAATTTGAAGCGTTAGATGGTTACGGATTAGAAGCGCGCATCGAGAAAATTTTACCAGAAATGGGCTTTACTATTGATGACGGCGATCGCTTGGTAAGTTCCTTTAGTGGTGGTTGGCAAATGCGGATGAGTTTAGGTAAAATTCTCCTGCAAACTCCCGATATTTTACTCCTCGATGAACCGACTAACCATTTAGACTTAGAAACCATTGAATGGTTAGAAAAATTCCTCAAGGATTTAACTACTCCCATGGTCATAGTTTCCCACGACCGGGAATTTCTTGATCGTCTCTGTACCAAAATTGTCGAAACTGAAAGGGGAGTTTCTACCACTTATTTAGGTAATTATTCTGCCTACCTACAGCAAAAATACGAACAACAATCCGCTCAGTTAAGTGCCTACGAACGTCAGCAAAAAGAACTAGAAAAACAGCAAGCTTTCGTGGATCGGTTCCGGGCCAGTGCCACCCGCAGTACCCAAGCAAAAAGCCGGGAAAAACAATTAGAAAAGGTGGAAAAAATTGAAGCACCAATTGCCGATGTGCGTACCTTAAAATTCCAGTTTCCTCCAGCAGTGCGTAGTGGTCGGGAAGTGGTAACTATTAAAAATATTGTTCACATTTACGATGATAAAATTCTCTTTTTGGGAGCAAATCTGGAAATAGAAAGGGGCGATCGAGTGGCGTTTTTAGGACCAAATGGTGCAGGAAAATCCACGCTTTTACGTTTAATTGTTGGGTTAGAAGCTCCCACAGAAGGCTCGATCGAAATCGGTAAACATAACGTTATTCCTAGTTATTTTGAGCAGAACCAAGCGGAAGCTTTAGACCTAACTAAAACTGTTTTAAATACCATTCATGATGAAGTTCCCGATTGGAAAGATGTGGAAGTTCGCAGTCTTTTAGGGCGATTTTTATTCAGTGGGGAAACGGTATTAAAAAAAGTAGAATCTTTGAGTGGTGGCGAAAAAGCGCGTCTTGCCTTAGCCAAAATGTTACTTGCTCCCGCTAACTTATTAATTCTGGATGAACCCACTAATCACCTCGATATTCCCGCCAAGGAAATGTTAGAATCAGCTTTAAAAGTTTATGAAGGCACGGTTTTAATTGTTTCCCATGATCGTTATTTTATCTCCCAGGTAGCTAACAAAATTGTCGAGATTCGGGAGGGCGAATTAATTGCCTACGCAGGAGATTATCACTATTATCTAGAAAAACTAGACGAAGAAAAACAAAAAGCCGAACAAAAACGCATTGAAGCAGAAAAAGCGGCCAAAGCTGCTGCTAAACGGGCTAAACAAAAGACCAAAAAAGGTTAGAATATAAAGCATCACCCTATCCACGATTATCCATTCATTAATTAATCTTATGGCAGCTATAAAAGTAGGCGATCGAGTTCCCAATTTTTCTCTCCCTTCCCAAACAGGGGCAACGGTTAATGTCAGCGATTTAATCGGTAAAAAATCCCTGGTAATTTATTTCTATCCCAAAGATGACACTCCGGGTTGTACCGCAGAATCCTGCGCTTTCCGCGATAGTTACGAAGTGTTTACCGACGCGGGTGCGGAAGTTATTGGTATTAGTGCCGATAGTCCCCAATCTCATCAACAATTTGCCCAAAAATATAATCTTCCCTTCACCCTTTTAAGTGATAGCGATAACCGAGTCCGTAAATTATTCGGTGTTCCCTCTACCTTATTCGTCCTCCCCGGACGAGTTACCTATATCATTGATCAAGAGGGAATCGTCAGACATATTTTCGATTCTATGTTAGATTTTAAAGCTCACGTTACCGAATCTTTGAACACAATTAAATCTTTTTAGGTTGATGATTATGCAAGAAATTAAAACATCTATCCCATAATTGGGACAGTTCTGACTTAAAAATAAAATTAATGGTGTGTTAATTTTGACTAACACACCCTCAATCTGCTTTAGTTATTGGCAAAAATGACGGCTGGAAACAGAAGGCTAACATAGGCAAAGCTAACAGCCAAAAGTTTGTCGTTATTCCTTATAAACGTCTAATTGAAATGTTAACTTATACTAAATCCGTTGAGTAGTGGTTTCAAGTTACAACATCCTAAGAAAAGCATTGCCAAATCCGTTCAGCTATGGGATAGAGAGGTGCGTAGTTCAGCCAAGGAGAATTAATCTCTCGAAGTAAAAGTGAAGGGAATTTCTCAAATGGAATTCAGTCTGTTTATATTTGACTATACTTTTACTAACTATATAGTAAAGACTTTCAGGGTGTTTTGCTTGACCACTCCAAGGGACTTGCTATAGGAACGATAAAAGTTTAACTTTCTTGGCACGATGCTAAATAACAAACTACAACTTCTGTTAACCAGGGTAGGCCCATGGGCTGTTGGCGGCCTGCTCGGCGGTTTGATCGGCTCTCTGGCCGCGGTACTGCTGACTGAGGCAATTAAGCAAACCCTCAGGATTGCCTCTGACCTAGACAAAGTCTGGCTACTGCTGCTGCCTCTGGTGGGCGTTACCTTAGCAGTGCTAGTCCTGTTTGGACTGGGTAGGGGGCAACCCGTGCAGACCTTAGCTCCCCGGGGGGCAACTTCCTCTGGCCGCTGGGTTTCTCTCATGGACTGGTACTCCTTCCCCCATGACATTGCTCGCGCCGACCTGACCGGTGACGTGGTGAACGCATCCGGCGCCGAAGAGCGGTTCCCTTGGAATCTAGCCCCCTTGCGCGCCCTGGCCATCCTCTCCACCGTTGGACTGGGTGCGCCCATGGGAACAGAATCACCGGCAGCTCATATTGGCGTGGCGACGGGAACCTGGTTAGGTAGCATAAATCCAGCCCTAGGTCAACTGGTGCGGCCCCTGGCCATCGGTGGCGGTGCGGCCAGTGTTTCTGCTCTGATGGGAATCCCTCTGGTGGGCAGCTTTTTTATGTTTGAGTTGAGTCAGCGACGCCAGGTTCCGATCACCCCGGAGCGGGCAGCGGCGATGTTAGCCGGGGGACTGGTGGGATGGGGAGTCAACGCTGCCTTTAAGCTGCAACTGATCCGGCTGGTCGTGCCGCAGGTTGCCCCGACTGACTTCTGGGATGCGGTGGGTGCCACTTTGTTGATCGGAGTGATCGCCGGCACGATTACAGCCCTCACTGGTGAGGCGATCTACTGGGCCAGAGGCTTGCGGGACAGGCCCGCCACTCGTCTCCTGATCGGTGGCCTGGTGATGCTATTCTTGGCGATCGTGATCGGACAGGTGGCGACCCCCGCAGCGGCTTTTGGACCAGGGGGAGCCGCTATCGTCTGGGCCGAAAACATTAAAACAACTCCTTACCATCTGTTAGCGGTAGCTCTGCTCCGGGCCGCGGCCACCACCGCTGCCGTTTTAGCCGGGGGCTGTGGCGGCGTGTTTGTCCCTTTTCTGGCGATCGGCGACCTCAGTGGCCGGGTGTTCGCCACCACCTTTGAGATTTCGGGGGATCTGGCGGGTGCGGCGGGGGCAGCGGCCGGTATTGCTGGTGGCTATCGCCTACCTCTGACCGCCATGGCGATGGTGCTGGGGGTGGGTGGACCGGGGGCAGCCCAGCTAACCTGCCTTGCCACAGTAGTGGTCGCCGCCCTTTCGGGATTGGTGGCCGCACGGGCAGCCAATCAACTCTCCAGTTCCCTGCGCGCAATGTTCCGCTAGAAGCCACCGTCAGGGGATTGACAATCTCCGCCCTAACAGTGCGGAGATTCTTGGGCAACATCTTGCCTCTACTAGCAACCAGCAATTCTCAGTTTTAGACATAGCAAGCCTTTTAGGGATTTAAAGAACATTTTAAAGGGGGATTTTTGGGGCAACTTTGGGTGTACTATCACGTCAAAAGCCTGAAGACTCGTGACATGAAATTTGCAATCCCATTGAATTTGACCCCGTATTATGGGAACTAACCCCCAAAAGCCTTGCTACAGGGCAAATTTAGAATTGCTGTCTTCACCCCGACATTTGTGATCAAAACCCCTAAGAGGATTTGTTAGGGGTTTTTACCTATCAGAAAACTGGTCACAACTTGTCGTAAAGTGAAATAGGACTGACCAGTGCCACCGATTTTGATTAGCAAACTCCCTTGACATCCTCGCCGCCGTAAAACGGACGGCGATTCCCAAACCTCACGATTTGGGTTTCTGCTTCTTTCCCGAAGGATTTTTCGCACCTGCCTTAACAGATTTACTCTGTTCTGGTCATCAGGTCGCTCTACAGACTGACA
>NZ_JAPZRB010000050.1:0-46528 GCF_027531105.1 Microcystis sp. LE18-22.4A | reverse complement strand
AGTTTGTTACCCGAAGCCTTAGAAATTGCTAGAAGGATTGGGGATGGAGACTCCCGTGCAGAGGCATTGACCGGGTTAGCTCCCCATTTACCGGAAAGTTTGTTACCGGAAGCCTTAGAAGTTGCCAGAGGGATTGGGTCTAAATACAACCGTGCAAGGGCATTGATCGGGTTAGCTCCCCATTTACCGGAAAGTTTGTTACCCGAAGCCTTAGAAATTGCCAGAGGGATTGAGAATGAAAACTCCCGTGCAGAGGCATTGACCGGGTTAGCTCCCCATTTACCGGAAAGTTTGTTACCCGAAGCCTTAGAAGTTGCCAGAGGGATTGGGAATGAAAACTCCCGTGCAGGGGCATTGATCGGGTTAGCTCCCCATTTACCGGAAAGTTTGTTACCCGAAGCCTTAGAAGTTGCCAGAGGGATTGAGAATGAATACTACTGTGCAGATGGTAAAAACTACCGTGCAAGGGCATTGACCGGGTTAGCTCCCCATTTACCGGAAAGTTTGTTACCCGAAGCCTTAGAAATTGCCAGAGGGATTGAGAATGAATACTACCGTGCAAGGGCATTGACCGGGTTAGCTCCCCATTTACCGGAAAGTTTGTTACCCGAAGCCTTAGAAATTGCCAGAGGGATTGGGAATGCAAGGGCATTGATCGGGTTAGCTCCCCATTTACCAGAAAGTTTGTTACCCGAAGCCTTAGAAATTGCCAGAGGGATTGGGAATGCAAGGGCATTGATCGGGTTAGCTCCCCATTTACCGGAAGTGTTACCCGAAGCCTTAGAAATTGCCAGAGGGATTGGGTCTGAAAACTACCGTGCTTGGGCATTGACCGGGTTAGCTCCCCATTTACCGGAAGTGTTACCCGAAGCCTTAGAAATTGCCAGAGGGATTGGGTCTGAAAACTACCGTGCTTGGGCATTGACCGGGTTAGCTCCCCATTTACCGGAAAGTTTGTTACCGGAAGCCTTAGCAGTTGCCAGAGGGATTGGGAATGAAAACTACCGTGCAAGGGCATTGACCGGGTTAGCTCCCCATTTACCGGAAAGTTTGTTACCGGAAGCCTTAGAAGTTGCCAGAGGGATTGGGTCTAAATACAACCGTGCAAGGGCATTGACCGGGTTAGCTCCCCATTTACCGGAAAGTTTGTTACCCGAAGCCTTAGAAGTTGCCAGAGGGATTGGGGATGAATACTCCCGTGCAAGGGCATTGACCGGGTTAGCTCCCCATTTACCGGAAAGTTTGTTACCCGAAGCCTTAGAAGTTGCCAGAGGGATTGGGAATGAATACTACCGTGCAGACGTATTAAAAGCATTAACCGCCACATTAACCCCTGCTAATGTTGACTTATCTTTCTGGGAAAATACCCTTCAGGCTTTGGGGACTCTCACTCGTCCTCATTTCCTCGAAACTATTCCTAACTTAGCGCCTTTAATCCTTCATTTTGGGGGGGAGGTCGCCTTAAGAGAAGTGTATCAAGGGATTAGGGATGTTAGTCGCTGGTGGCGGTGATTCTCCTGTCAATAATTGCTATAATAGCTAAAATGGTCATAATGGCTAGTTTCTATAAAGGTTAGTTATGAAAACATTAGGAGCCTCAGAAGCAAAAAATCGCTTTGGCGAACTGTTGGACTTGGCTCGAAGAGAACCAGTAAAGATAGCAAAAAAGGGACGTAATGTTGCAGTCGTGCTGTCAATCGAGGAATTTGAGAGATTTTCCGAGTTGGAAAATCAACTTTTGGCTTTACAGGCAGAAAAAGCTCATCAAGAAGGTTTTATCGGAACAACAGAAAGTGAGGCTTTGCTGTCAGAAATTTTAAATGCTTAAGATTAACCTATCTCGACAGGCAACTAAACGCTTAAAAAAACTGCCAGATAAACACGCCAAACAAGTAGCCACAAAAATAACCGAACTGAGAACAAATCCCTATCCCCAAGATTCTCTAAAGTTAAAAGGATACTCTTATCATAGAGCCGATATTGGTGAATATCGAATCGTTTATCGTGTTGAGGAGCAAACAATAGAAATCTTGCTGATTGACAAACGAAACGATGATGAAATTTATAAACAACTAAAGAGAACAATATAGAGAATCTTAATTATCAACCATCAATTAATTAGCGATATTATTCCTGCTAAAATCAAGAAAAACAAATTATTTTTAAACACTCATGAGCATTAATGTAACATTTCCCGAAGAACTCCTCATTGCTGCCAGAGAAGAAAAAGAAGCATTCTCTCGTAAAGTCATAATTTATACATTAGGGCATCTTTATCAAGAAGGAAAAATTTCAGCAGGAATCGGCGCACAAGTATTAGGATGCGATAAATATACATTTTATACACTTCTCTCTGAGTATGGTTTTTCCATTATTGATTACACAGCAGAAGAATGGGAATCAGAAATACAAACCAGCCGTAAATTAGCCCAAAAAATCCAAGAGAATGAAGATAATTGTTAATTCTACACCGATCATCGCCTTATCTTTGATTAATCAATTAGATCTTCTTAATCAGCTATTTAATGAAGTGATTATTCCTTGGGCAGTTTATCAAGAAATTGTCATCGCTGGAGATAATAAACCGGGGGCAAAAGAACTCAAAAATGCCAATTGGATTCAAGTTCAAGAAGTTGCATCATCATCTCCTCTTGAACCGCTATTACTAGGATTAGATCGAGGAGAATTAGAAGTTATTCTCTTGGCAATTTCAATCAAACCAGACTGGGTAATTATAGATGATAAATTAGCAAGAAGAGTTGCCAAAGCTATGGAATTACCCGTCAAAGGAACATTAGGAATTCTCTTGGTTGGTTTTTATGCAGGTTATCTATCTAAACAAGAAATTTTAGATTTATCACAACAGTTAGTTAATTATGGAATTCGTATTAGTTCTCCGATTCTTAATTGGCTAAAAACAGAATTAGACAATGATCATTAATACCAAATCAATACAAAATAAACTACCATGAAACAACTAATCGTACACATTCGTGACCAAGAAAAAGCAGAAACACTCTCTAAAATTTTAACTGCTTTAGATTTTGTTGACTCCGTAGAAATCATCGAAGATCAAACAACATTATCTGATAACGAGCAAGACTTCTTTGCCCTGGCAGGATTGTGGGAAAACAGAAATATCACCCCTGAATCTATCCGTGAAGCAGCATGGCGAGAAGAAACCCGATGATTTTATGTGACACCAATATCCTCATTGAATTCTATAAAAACAACCATAGAATTATCGAAGAGCTTCGCCACTGACTGACGGACACATTTTTCAATACAAAGACAAGTACTGTTATGTGAAAGCCTCAAACTCCTGAATAAAAGAAAAGGTAATTTTGCCATAATAATCCTGACGAGCTTTGCGAGAAGCAAAACAGGGAAAAGGGTCAACAGAAAATAAGTGGTCAAGTCGCAAGAAGGGACGCGCCTTATGAACAACTCCCGCCAGCCAACGTCAACCAATTTTCAAATAACTCAAACCACGCCGAAAATGAGCATCAACCTGACGGCGAGAGCCAGATTGTTGAACCGCCATGCCAGTTAAAGTAGCAAAGAGAATAGAAATGGCAACAATGAGATAGAGACGTTCTAAACAAGCAGCAGAGCGAACACGAGAATGTTCCCAGTCAAAAACGCCCGATTTACTGCCCTTGAAAGAGATGTTCAATGGGAAAACGAAGACCATACTGCCAGAAGGTGTCAAGGGTAGGAGGTTCATCGCTCAGAATTGCCCAATTATCCTTAACCCCTGGAACAGAGGCTAAAGCAAGATGAGCAGTGATTCTAGCCTCCTGCCAGACTTGAACGTTGCGATAAAAGCAGGCTTGCCGTTTGGGGGGATAGAGTTCTCTGACCTCATAGCCAAAACCCCGACGGCGAACACCGTAAATGAGGGTATCGCAAGGTAAGCGAAGACACCAATGCCAAGTATTTTTCCTGAGCCATTGAATTAATTGCTGATTGGCAAAGCCTCGGTCGGCTAACAGCATGACATTCTCAAAGCCCTGAAGATAGCCTTTGGCTCTGTCCAACAAGGGTTCGTATTTCTCAAAAGCTAGGCTGGCACTACCATGTTCTAATCCCATCCACATCAAGGGGACGGCTCTCCCCCCGCAGACCACCGCTAGATAGACAAAGCAGTATTGATTCCACAACAGAGTGGTATCTATTGCTAGATACAGTCTTTCCCCCTTCTCCTTCCAAGTCTCGATGGCTTTCAATATTAAGGGGATGTATATCTTTTCCACCGCTACTCTTCCATTCTGGCAAAAGCGATTCCACCGTCTCTGATAACTATTGGCTTGTTCGGCTCTGCTTTGTACAAAGGGTTCCCATCTGGCTTGATTGAGACTTTGACTACTGAGTAGGGCTGTCACCATCCAACTGAGGACGGTTAAATGTCTTTTATCCACAAATCGGCTTCCTTGTTCTAGATAGGAATAAACTTGGGAGAAGATTCTGTTCTCGGTTTTCATCTTGTAGGGATTCTTGCTTTTTCCCTATCTACCCAGATATTTTTCTTTTTGGCAACCCTTGTCTTGTCAGGTTTTGACCCACTTGTGTCCGTCAGTCAGTCTGATCCCCCCTGCCCCCCTTGATAAGGGGGGTGCCGATCCCCCCTTAATACCCTCTTAATAAGAGGGGTGTCTGACAATTTTTAACACCTACCTAATTATAACATACCAGCATTTTTATTGCGTACCCGTTGATACATTTCTTCCATATTTAATTGGGAGGCAACCAGATAATAAACTCCAGCAATATGTTTACAGGGATTTTCCCAATCGGGACAGGAACAATAAGTTCAGCTTTTTTCTGAGGGAAAAACCTAAATAGTGATTTCAGCTTTCATCGACCTGACTTTTAAACTAACTTCAGGATGAGATTGCTTTAATCTCGCTTGATAAACCTGAACATTGGTTCCAGCTTTTGGTACTCTAGAAGCGACAATATAGCATTCTTTTTTAGATTTTTTATGTCTTTCTTGTAAGTAATAATGATTTAGAGTTGACAATAATTGATCATAAGCTTGTTCAATATTTTTACCCTTGAGTTCAATATAAAGAGCCAAGCTACAGGGACTATCAATTTCTAACAGCCAGTCGCATCTTTTCCCCTCGATGATTAAACAATTATCTATTTTTATCTTAGTAACTAATTTCTGACTATTATTGTTGACGATAAATTCTTTACCATTTTCTTTAACTTTGACTATTTTATTATTATTGCATTCAGAACAGTGACTAATATCCATTATTGTTGAGCCTTTCTTTCTAAAATTTCTTCAAACTCTTGACTAAGTTCATCGGAGACAGCATCGAGGTTATTGATACCAATCAAGTTCACCTCTGTATCTAAGATACTTTGAGTTTGTCCATTGCTAATTGTGTAGGCTGACACATCTTGAAATTGAATAGTATTTTTATAACCTAAAGATTTTTCCGCTTTGACAGGCTCAACGTTAGCTGCCATGATTTTATTATTCAAAGCTGTGAGAATGTAGGGACTATGGGTAGTGAGAAAAAAACGACAATTTTTATTAGCATAAAGTAAGGTAAATAGTTCTACCATATCTCTTTGAGCGGAGGGAAAAAGATGGGTTTCAGGTTCCTCAATGAAAAATTGATTAGATTCGTGAGTGGCAAAAAAGGGGAAAACTAAGAGAATTAATAACATTGGTAAGGCTTCTTGTTGTCCGCTTGAAGCATCAATTAAGTTAATCTTTCTCCCATCGGCATGATAAAGCCAATCTTGATCTTTTTCTCTTCCATAGCTACCCGATAGAATTTTTTCAGTAATTAATTTAATTTGATCATAAAGTCTTCTTTGATCATTTTCTTGATCTTGGAATTCATTAATTATTCTGTATAGACGTTGAGCGGTTTCATAATTAGAGCCAAAGTTGATAATCAGAGGATCAAGATCAAAATTATTAGCTAAAAAGGTAAAAATATTATTGGTAAAGTATTTAACAAACAGAGTGCGACTAGCTGGTACAAATAAAATCTTTGTAGAAAAAATTTTTTCATTGCCTTGAAAAAAATCAGCAATATTTTTGGCCACACAATCATTCATATCTGAATAAATATCTTGAGTGACTTTGTTATTGCTTTTGGCAATTTTACTCACTTGTCTAATTGTTGTATTGTAAAACTTTTTAAAATTATCTGAATAGGTAAATTGTAGTTTAAAATAGCCAGATTTGTCCTTATATCTTTCAATCAAAAAGTTCATGTCATCCAAACGATAAACTATTTTAAATACTTGCTCTTTCCATGCGTATTTAGGAAATAATTCCTCAAATCGCTTCTGTAGGTGCCTTTTGAGTCCTTGCTGATCTTGAAGATGAGTGACTAATAATTTAACTTGATAAAACAAAAATGTCTGAAATAAAAAAACTAATTTAGCAATAATACTTTTACCAGTGGACTGTTCACCGATGATAACATTAATTTTTTTTATCTCTATTTCCGCATACTTAATAATCAGAAAATTTTCAATAATTAAGGATTCCATTGTATCTCTCTTATGTCCAGTCTCATAACAATACTAGCAGGTTAGGGGTAGATTTTCAATTACTGTCAGTTGTTGACCTGTTTATTCTAATCTACCCTCCTATGGATAGATACCTAAGTCAAAAAGTCAGCAATTTAGCTACAGCGTTTCTCATCAAGATAAAGTGTAACCTAATTTTGCATCGGGACTGACTCCTGACTCCCCAAAAGGAAAACTTATATTTTTTTAAAGTATCCCTGCATTTTTATTGCGTACCCGTTGATACATTTCTTCCATTACCTCGATAAAGGAATTATCCTTATCCCAAAATGCAGGATAATCACCAGCTTTTTTAATGACAATTGCAGGAATAGTTGCGGATTTAACTAACTGAGGATTTTCTGGTAAACGGTGATGGGAGTGCCAAAATTCTTTGAGATCAATTATTTCTGATGCTGGTATAGTTTCGGGTTTAGTGTGATAGGAAGTGACAGGGTTAAGAGGAATTTTTTCCTCTTGGATAGAGGAGGAAAGCAGCTTACCGAGGGGAGTTTTTGCTAACTCTTGCAGTAATTTTTGACGAGAGATACCCCGTAATTCAAATAAGAGGAAAGGATCCTGATCTAATTGGGAAGCAACGAGGTAATAAACTCCAGCAATATGTTTACAGGGATTTTCCCAATCGGGACAGGAACAATTGGTGATAAAATCCTTTTGACTGTGGGGTAATAAGTGCAGATTCAGATCGCTAAATGCTTCATCAATATTATCGGGAACTTCTTTGAGCAGCAGTTTAGAGATCATACTCGCTCTTGAACCAAGATTATATAAAGCTTGTGACCACTCTGCTTTAGTAATTGGTTTAATCTCGATACTCACCTTATACAAAGGTTCTTTGTAAACTCCAAAGTAGGGATTAATGGAACCTCGCACCTGAGCAGTAATTAAATTACCGTCAATTTCGTAATTCTTGACTTTATCATTTTTAGCGTAGGAACGTCCTCGACTCAAGCGCGCTGAGTCGGTAAATTCCTCTAATGCTTCTATAAAGCGTTGTCCCCACCAAGTTTTACTAAATTTATTCATAGGTTTACCTCGATTAAATAATTGTCTGTTTATTCAATGCGATTAACTGACGAAAACTTTCGTTATCTAATTCCGTTAACCAGGATTCATCATTACTAACAATAGCATTAGCTACCTTTTTCTTTTCCTCGATCATTTCATCAATTCTTTCCTCTAAGGTTCCCAAAGTAACAAATTTATGCACGAAAACATTTTTTTGTTGACCAATTCTAAAAGCGCGATCGGTGGCTTGATTTTCCACCGCAGGATTCCACCAACGATCAAAATGAAAAACATGATTTGCTTTGGTTAAAGTAATCCCCACTCCCCCAGCTTTTAGGGACAAAATAAATACAGAAGGTTCTGTTTCGGGATGTTGAAATTCTTCGATCATTTGTTCTCGTTTTGGTTGAGAAGTCCCTCCGTGAAGATAATAAGTATTATAGCGAAAAGTTTGTTTGAGATACTTTTGTAAGGAGTCACCGATTTCAGTAAATTGAGTGAAAATTAGCAGACTATCTCCCTCTAAAATTACTTCTTCTAGCATTTCTCCCAAACGCTCTAATTTATGTGATCGCTCAGGAGTAAAAGCGCTGTTATCCTGTAGAAATTGACGGGGATGATTACAAATTTGTTTCAAGCGCATCAGGGTAGATAAAATTAATCCCTTGCGTTTTATTCCCTCTGCTTCTTCTAATTGTTTTTCCACTTCTTTGATAACAACTTCATAGAGAGAAGCTTGTTCTTTAGTTAAATTACAATACTGTTTGTTTTCCACTTTGTCAGGCAAATCTTTAATTATCTGCTTATCGGTTTTTACCCGACGCAGAATAAAAGGTTCCACTAATTTTTTGAGAACCGTGGACTGGAGACGATCATTTTGTTTTTGGATTGGCACTTCAAAAGCTTTACGAAATTGAGTTTCTTTACCTAAATAACCGGGGTTAAGGAAGTTAAAAATTGACCATAAATCAAGCAGTCTATTTTCCACAGGAGTTCCCGTTAATGCGAGACGATGTTGTGCAGATAAACTCAAGATTGCTTTAGTTTGTGCTGCTTTAGGATTTTTGATATTTTGTGCTTCATCAATTACTAAACGTTGCCAAGATTGCGAGTTAAATAATTTCAAGTCCTTGCGAACTAAGGTAAAAGAAGTAATGACGATATCCTTTTGACTAGCTACTATCTGAAATTCGTTCTCATCTTGATAGCGCTTACTACCATGGTGAATTAAAACCTGAAGATGGGGGGCAAATTTTTCAATTTCTTTTGCCCAATTTCCCACCACAGAAGTGGGTGCGACTAGCAGAGTTGGTAAAACATTATTATCTCCCTCTCTTTCCCCAATCAATCTAGCAATTACCTGTAGGGTTTTTCCCAGTCCCATATCGTCAGCAAGACAACCATTTAACCCCAATTGTTCTAGGTATTGAATCCAGGCAACCCCCCGCTTTTGGTACTCCCGCAGCGTTCCTTGTAATTGGGGAGGATTTTCGATCGGTTCTAGTTGACTAGGATTTTGTAATTTCTCTAGCATAGAACCCAAAAATTCATCGGTTTCAACAATAATCTCCTCTGGGGATTCGGCAGCTTTTTTCATTAATTCAATCAGATTCATCTCAGGATTTTCCTGCTGATATTTCTCCCAAAAATCCAGCATTTGCTGCATTTTATTTTGTTCTAATTCTACCCATTGACCTCGAAATTTAACTAGGGGTGTTTTGGTATTAATTAATTGTTGCCATTCCTCTTGGGTAATAGTTTCTTCACCGATGGCTAATTCATATTGATATTCAATGATGTTTTCGAGGCTAAAAATCCCTTTACTAACGGGGGTAGATTTGCCTGATTTAGACGTAGTTTTTAGCCGAACTTTGGCGCGTTGACGACCTTCGGGAGTCCACCAAGCTGGAATAATCACTTTATATCCCGCATCTTCTAAAATCCAAGCAGTTTCTTTTAAGAAAGTAAAAGCTTCTGTAAGGTTGAGAGAAAATCCCGTCGGTTTATCCGTTTCTAATCCCTGCCAAATAGGGGGATAAATACGGGCAGCATAACCCAAACTTAGTAAAATATTTTTGTCTAAATCTTGACCAAAATGCGCTCGTATGCTTGTTCTATTTTCGGGTACTGCATACCAATATTCGTCTAATTCTAATCGCAGGGAGGGGTCTTGTTTAGAGATGAGGATAAAAGTAATTTGCCACTGTTCAATATTATTTTCTGGGGCCTCCGTTAGTTTAAAACCAAGGCTAAAACTAGATATATTTTGGTCTCCTAGTAATTGCTGTCTCCAAGTTTGCCACTGTTGATATTTTTCTAAAGCGGCAGCGGTTTGCAGAAATCCAGCAGCCTTAGTCACAGAGAAGCAATCACCTATAATTGTCTCGCTAATTTTTTTATCAAAACTGGCAGGAATTGCCGTATTAGTGACAATTTCATTGAGGAGACATTCGGAGAAGTGCCGGAGTAGGGTTTTGGGATCGTATAATTGTGGCGAAGCATGGGGATTTTCAGCGCCGGCAAGACAAATGCGGGGAAGATATTCGAGATAGTGATCGAGATTGGTTTCGTAGGTTGCTGATATAATTTCCCAAAGAGGGTAGATGGCAAAGTTAGCGGTTTTCTGGTTATTTGTGGCTAATTCTCGATATTTAAAGGCAGGAATATAGTTATCTTTGAGAATTATTTCTTTAAAAGCTTGACTGTAGTGATACCAAAAAAGTAGATCTGCACCTAACTGAATCTCTGAGGAGTTGTAAAGACAGATAAAGTGCAGATCATTGAGCAGTTTAAGTACAGGATTAAGGGGATAACAATCAATTTGCCAAGATTGCCATTGGCTATTTTCTGGGGGTTCTTTTTCTAGATAACGCAGTAATTCTAAGGAGGGTAAAGGTTGATTCTCGTGACTAGGTAAAAGAAAGTAGCGGGGGACAAATTGCCGACTAAGAGGATTATAATTCGATTGAACTATTCCTAACTCTCCAGTGAGAAAGCTAGTTAATTCTTCTTTGCTTAACTGAAAAGGATGATAATTATCGGCAGTGGTGCGACTCTTTTTCGGGGTGCTAGTTTCTCCCCAAAGATAAAAGCTACCCTTCTGAATAAATTCATCCGTTGATTGGGGAATCCAAGTACCGTGAAGAATTTTCATGGTTTTTAATGAGTACAAAAGAACTTAAATGAGGGCAACATTTAGCCTCTAGAAAAATTGTAGCGATTATGGGAGGATTCTCCACACTTTTTTGTCCCTTTGCGAACCCAGAAGTCCTCTGGATAAGATAAAAAGGTTAATAGAGCTTCTAGGACAAAAAACCATTGAGAAGACGTGATCAACGGTTTTTTTGAGCTTAAAGCTTATCCCTATATGGGTTTAAAGCTATTTTTGTTGCGGGTTTTGTTGAGGTTCCACTAAGAGGGATGTCTAATTATAGCAATTCTCCAAAATCCGGCTACAAGAGTTCGATCCCCCTGCCTTCGTCTCCCTTAAAATGGGAAAAAGGGGAAATGGGAACTTAAATTCGATAATTCGATCTGTAGTTTTGATGGGTGAGAATTGGTATTAATTAACTTTTACCCAAATACTGCGGAAATATTTTTCGGGACTATTTTTATCGATAATATCTTTACAGGGAGTATTACCAACTCGCTCGATTGTACCATCATCGCTTAAAATCTGAAAGCGATCTGGGAAATGGGGATAAAACAACAAAGCTTCTGGACGAAACCCGTCAGGGAATTGCAGTGATTCTATCTTTTCCGGTGCATCTTCTTTTTTTCCTGACCAAGTATAGAAAACAAATTGATCGCCTCCATGAAATTCTCCAGCAATAATTAAATATACTTCTAAAGCCGGCCAAAATTCAATGCTACGAATTCCTAATACTCCCAAATCTAGCAGGATAGGATCACCAAATTCAGCTTTAGCCGTGGTTGAATTAGTAACTAAACTCTTGGGATTTTTTAGGGGTAATAAAAGAGCTTTATCGTTGGGGACAGGATTACGAAAACCGATTAAGATATTTCCGTCTGGAGTTGCCGTTAAACCTTCAATATTTAATCCACCTTTAGCTTTGGGAGCTTTGGTTTCTGCTGTTTTGAAATCAAATATTTCAGCCAATTGAGAGTCTTCGATAATATCGCGCAAGACTAACTGAGTATAAGACTCACCCACTTGAACTATACTAGAGCCGTCATCGGTAATTTTACTAGCAAAAAATTGATGACGAGGGAGTTTTCGTTCAGCATTTTTATTGCGGCCATGGGAAGTAATCCAATAGATTATGTCATTTAGTACAGTTACCCCCTCCAAGTCGATTTCTTTATTTTTAAGATTGTTCTTCACCCAACTATTAATGTCAATTGTTTTCAGGGCTTTTCCCGACTCTTGAGAGGAATAAATCCAGAGAAAATTACCTAATTTTGGATCCGCCTCATCATTACCAACAACAAATTTATTTTCTCCTAAAGCAGTGGCTGCAGAAGCATCACAAATTCCTTGATGTTTGATTTTTTGGATAATAGAAAAGTTGAGAGGTTTCATGATTGTATTCTCCTTATTAACTGGAAAAGTGAGGATTGAGAAAATTATAGGTAATAAAAGACAAAAAGACAAGACATTACTAGAAATAATCTGAGAAAGGACTGGTTTAAATAACTAATTTCTCCTAATTTCAAAAGTTTGTCGAGTGTCATAATTTATGTTAGTCCCTCCAAGACCCGATGATTCCTCCCATTGACCTAACGTCAAGGCAAAAGGTTTTGGGATCAAAGATCGGTTAGTTAGGGAAATAATTGGGGAACACTTTAACTCATTCAATAATAACTATAGATAAGCAAAAAATACTTAAATGTAACAAAAAAATACATAAGTGGGGAGGTGTAATTAAATATCAGACTTATCGAGGTTGAATTGAGCCACGAACCCCACAACCGGCATAGGTGATCAACTAAAGATGAAGTGTAATACTAAATCCGGTTATTAAAGAATGATTATTTATTCCTCCTTTTGCCTATTGCAAGAGTGCATGAGTGCCTGTCCTGATATGTAGCCTATGCTCAACGGATTTAGTGTAACCTAATTTGGTATCGACGACCGACTCCCCAAAACCAAAAATTCGTACCTCACCATTAAGATAACTGCTATAAAAACGCGGATATCACTGCCAATAGAGTTCGGTTTTACCGTTATGGGATGAGCATTAACGGGGGTAATATTCTAGGTAAGGAATTTGTATCTAGTCAGTGATGAAGACGATGTTAAAGGGGTCTTTACCGAAATTAAGCGATATTTTCCCGCCGACTGACCATCAGGACCGGGAAACTTTCACCCCCAATGCTTTTTATCCTAATTTATCGGAATGGCTCAAGCGAGCGCAACTGAAAGCGGAAAGTGAATGGTTCGCAGCGATCGCCGCTTTAGAAAATATCTTATTACAAAACCAAAATAATGCTGCCGCCGGTCGGGGTTTAATTCTCTCCGGTCCGACGGCTTTAGTCAGAGAAAGCAAGGCTTTAACGGGTTTTGAATTTGGTGTTTTTACCGTTAAAGCTTTAAAACATTTACAATGGCCGGGTTTGCAATTGCCTTCTCAGGAAAAATCCGCCGCCGATGTTTCCCCGACGGAGATTCATGAATTGCCTCTCTTGCCAACGGATCCGATTGCTAATGAAAGGTTTTGTCTGGTTTTTAGCGAAAGTTTCGCTCTTTTGCTGGTTTTAGGCGAGGATCAGTGGGGTTTGTCCTCTTTTCAATTTTCCTTTGATCCCGTCCTCACTCAGCAAGCCTGGCAGCAGTTGCGGCAACGATTAGTTAATCTGCGTTATCCGCAAATCGGGACTTTAGAGGCAATTATCGAGGCTAATGGCAGTCCCTCGCCGGATTACCGTCTAGTTAGCCAATTTAGTCGCCAATTACTGCAAAATTTACCCAACCAGCCTAATTTAGACCTGAAAAAAACGAAATCGCCTATCAATGCCGAAATCACTCCGCCAAAGGAAGATAATTCTAATTTAGAATCGGGTTGTGATTTGGAGTTATTGCGAGCTTTAACCCACGAAATTCGCACCCCTTTAACCACCATTCGCACCATTACCCGATTATTATTAAAACGGGCAAAAGTAACGGAAGATGTGCAGAAATATCTAGAAACAATCGATTTAGAATGTAGTGAACAAATTCAGCGCATGGAATTAATTTTCCGAGCCGCAGAATTGGGTATTAATCCTCTGGGGGATAAACCGATTCAATTAATTCCAATTGCTCTAGAAAAAGTCTTTCAAGATAGTATTCCCCGGTGGCAAAAACAAGCTAAACGGCGCAATGTCATTTTAGAAGTTAATGTACCGAAAAAATTGCCTTCGGTAATTAGTGACCCGAATTTATTGGATCAAATGTTAAATGGAGTCGTGGAAAAATGTACTCGCAGTATGGCTAGTGGTGGCCTGTTGCAAGTACATATATCAACGGCAGGAAATCAATTAAAAATGCAGTTCCAAACTCAGGTAAAATCGCCTAATCTTACTCTCAAAGCTTTAGGAAAAGTCTTAATGTTTCAACCAGAAACGGGTAGTTTAAGCCTGAATATGAAGGTGACTAAAAACCTTTTTCAAGCCTTGGGAGGTAAATTGATTGTGCGTGAAAAACCCGAAGAAGGTGAGATTTTAACCATTTTCTTGCCCCTCGGACGCATTAAATAAGTTGGGATTATTCTGAATTTTTCATCTTGAAAAATAGGCAAAATTGCCAAGAGGATGCTATACTAGGGCAACAAACATTATTGATAGTTGCCATGGAAAAAACTGTTTTAATTTTAGGTGGCACTGGTCGCATTGGTCAAAGTGTAGCCCTAGATATTATTAATCATACTGCAGCTAAAGTTATTATCACAGGACGCAAGGAAAAAGCCATTAAATTACTGCCAAGAATGCAGTTTTTGGCTTTGGATTTAGAACAAATAGACAAGCTTAGACAGGCAATTAAAAATAGTGATTTAGTCGTTCATTGTGCCGGTCCCTTTCATTATCGCGATGGCAGGGTAGTAAAAATTTGCATCGAAGAAAAAGTCAATTATATTGATGTTAGTGATCATCGTTCTTTTTATCAAAAGTTAATCCCCTATCGAGAATTAGCGATAAAAGCGGGAATAACTGCCGTGGTTAATACGGGAATTTTCCCGGGTATTTCTAATAGTATAGTGCGAGAGGGAGTCGAACAGTTAGATAGGGTAGAAACGATCCGTTTAAATTATGCCGTAGCCGGTTCCGGAGGTGCGGGATTAACTGTGATGCGGACTACTTTTCTCGGCTTAAAAAAGCCTTTTTTAGCTTGGATTGAGGGACAATGGCAAGAGATTGAACCCTATACTGCTAGAGAAGTAATTGACTTTCCCGCTCCTTTGGGTAAAACTGGTGTTTATTGGTTTGATATGCCAGAAACCTATACTTTTGCTGAATCTTTTCAAGTGCAAAATGTGATCACAAAATTTGGTTCTATTCCCGATTTTTATAATCATTTAACTTGGATTACTGCCCATATTTTTCCCGATGCTTGGGTAGAAAGTTCTCGGGGAATTGAGTTTTTTTCCCAAGTTAGTTATCGCATGACAGAAGTAACCGATAAATTTTCGGGAATTGGGGTAGCAATGTTAGCCAAAGTGGCCGGATGGCAAGGGCAGCAAAAAGCAGTTTATCAAGCAACTATGCTTCACGAGAACACTGCCCAAGCAGCCGGCTGGGGAACTGGCAGCGTGGCAGAATTAATCTTAGCGGCAAAACTCCAAAAAGCCGGGATTTATCCGGTGGAACAGGTGTTATCCACAGAACTATTCCATGCTACGATGAAAAAAAGAGGTATTAAACTCGATCGCTCCTGTGCAATTGTGGCTTAGAAGATGAAAAAAATCTGGCGTTACTTAGGGCTGTTTTGTTTAGTTTTGTTACTGACTTTATCCCCCATCCTCATGATAGCGGCCCAGAATAATCCTGCTAAACAAGGACAGGAAACACCCCTGGAAACTTTGGGAGAAGTTTTTCCCGTCATGCTTGATAATCAAGAACTTTTTACTATTCGGCAAGGAATAGGTTCTTTTTCAGCGCAAGAAAGAGCGAAATCGATTACAGCCAGAATTGAAAAAATTGCCGATGACGATGTTCTTTCTCCTGAAGATTTAAGCATAAAAATCGATCCTGAAGACAAAAACCCTTCGATTATTTTGGGAGATACGGTTATTGCTACTATTACTTCTAAAGATGCCAAATTACACTCAGTAAATCAAGAAGTATTGGCCGAACGAGCTTTAGCAAAGATTAAAGCGGCCATTATCCGTTATCGTCAAGAACGTCAACCGGATAACCTCTTCAAAGATGCAACTTTGACGGTAAGTGCTACCTTGGCCACGGTCTTAATTTTCTGGGTAATAATTTTTATATCTTCGCGGGTTTTTCCCCAGATTCAGAGATTAATCACCTCCCTAGTTCCTGGGGTCGTATTCCAAAATTTTGAGATTATTAGTTCCCAGACAATAGGAATTTTTTCCCTAAGAGTTTTGCAATTTATCCGCACTCTGATTATTTTAACTATTCTCTATTTTTATTTAACTTTTGTCCTTCGTCTTTTTCCCTGGACTAGAAAATTTGGTGATGGTTTTCTGCAATACTTTTTTAGTGCTTTGGAAGTTATTTCCCAAGAGATAGCAAAATATTTACCCAATATTTTTATTATACTGATAATTGTTTTTATAACTCACTATCAGTTGAGAGCAATTAAACCATTTTTCACTGGATTGGAAAGAGAAAATTTAGTAATTAATGGTTTCTATCCCGATTGGGCAAAACCAACCTATAATTTACTGTCACTGCTGATAATTGCCTTAGCTATAGTCATCGCTTTTCCCTATCTACCCGGATTTAATTCTCCTGCTTTTCAGGGGGTGTCGGTATTTTTAGGGGTGCTATTTTCCTTGGGTTCCACCTCTGCTATCGCTAACGTGGTGGGAGGAATTATCCTCATCTATACCCGCTCTTTTCAACTAGGAGATAAAATTTCTATTGGTGATGTTATTGGAGATGTGATTGAAAAAGGATTATTAGTCACCCGTATTCGCACACCAGCTAATAGAATTATCACGATTCCTAATTCATCGCTGTTAAACACCAATGTGATTAACTTTAGTGTCTCTCAAAGGGAATTCAAACAGCCTTTAATTTTGCAAACCACAGTCACTCTCGGTTATGATTTACCTTGGCGTAAGGTTCACGCAACCCTGAAAGAAGCAGCCCTAGCAACTAAATTTATTGTCTCAGAACCTGCTCCTTTTGTCTTGCAAACCAGTCTCGATGATTTTTATGTCAGCTATCAGCTAAATGCCTACACCGATCATCCTAGCAAAATGGTGTATATTTATTCTGAATTACATCAAAATATTCAGGATAAATGTAACGAAGTCGGTATCGAAATTATGTCTCCTCACTACAAGGCTCTCCGGGATGGCAATCACAGCACTATTCCTGAAAATTATCTGCCGGAAGATTATCAAAGTCCTGCTTTTGGTATTCAGTCAAATCCTCAGAAGTAATAATTTTCCTAATAGCTTTGATTGCGTTTGTCAAGCCCTTTTGAGTTATTGTTGATAATTCTTCACCAAATTCACAATTAATAGCAGGAATAAATATTCCCAAGGCCCTGGGATTTTGTTGATAAATTGCTTGAGTTAATGCTAATAAAGAAGCGGGACTTTCTGCATGACCTAAATTATTCCATTCGGTAACTGCTGCTAATTTTTCTATGCGGATATCAGTTTGATTAGATAATACCGCATCAACAAAAATAACTAGAGAAGCATCAGCTATATCGGCTGCTAATTCCGGAGTCAATTGATGGGTAGCGATGACTTGCACATTAGGCAAATTCTCCTCGGCAATAATTTCGGCTATTCTCACTCCCACTCCGTCATCATTTCTTAAAGTATTACCGTAACCGATGAGCAGTATTTTAAAATTATTCATGGTTAAATAGAGGAAACAGGAGTGGGAGGATTTACTTCGTTGCCATCAAAGACGCTGTCAGCGGGAAAAATTAGTTTAAATACTAAGTAGGTGGGTGGAATTAAATATAAGATGAACGTAGGTTGGGTTGAAGCGTGAAACCCAACGCTCGCTCATGTTACGCTACCGCTAACCCATCCTACAAATAATTGTGCCTCCCTACTTATAAAAATCTTCGAGATGTTGTTTTAGTTGACGAATTGCCATACTACTATTGCGATTGTCGGCAATTTCTCCACAGAAAGAAACTAAATTTTGTAGGTTAAAGTTAGGAAAATATTGACTTTGATGGCGAGGGATATACTCTTGATTCTCTAGCCAATAAATATAGAGATTTTTCTGACGATACAACCAAATTTCAGGCACTTGATAAGGCAGATAATCATCCACATTCGAGTAACTGGTGACATCAATTTCTAATACTAAATCGGGAGGAGGATCATTTACCCAGTCAATTCTGGCTTTCCCTGCTATAGCCGGCCAATGGTCAATATAAAAACTATAATCTGGTTCAATACCACTTGTTTCTGGTAATTCCATGGTTACGGGAGTAAAAGCCTCGTACTCACGCCCCAGATAATCCAATAAGGTGATGATAATATTAGCAATTAAATGGGCATCACGTCCATGCTTAGGAAGTGGAGACATAAGCAAGACTTCTCCATTGTGATATTTGATTTTAGGCTGAGAATTGTCGCCCCTTTGCCGAGACAAAGTTTGATAATCTAGCCAAGTGGCAGGTAATCTCACTAAGGACCCCGCCGGTAGCTCGATTTTATCTAGTGAAACTAAGGCAAACATGGCGCAAGGTTCCAGGTAAATGATCAGAAACGCTGTAAAATAAGTATAGGATATCTTCGATACTCTCGATGCACAGCTTAACCTAATCGATAAATTAACTGAGTCTGGTAAGAAAACTTAAGCCTTGATAGTAGTTTCTTGATGAGCCAAAAATTATGCTATCGACTAACACAGTTTCCCCCCATATTATTCCCCCTCTCGAAAATGGCGATAGATTAACCCTTCCCGAATTCGAGCGCCGTTATCAAGCAATGACACAGCTAAAAAAAGCTGAATTAATCGCAGGAGTTGTTTATATGGCATCCCCCGTCCGCATCAAAAATCATGGCAATCCTCACGCTCGTATTATCACTTGGTTAGGATACTATTGGTACGTTACACCGGGGGTAGAATTAGCAGATAATACTACTGTGCGACTGGATGGGGATAATGAACCACAACCGGATGCTTTATTAAGAATAGAAACCGGTGGACAATCAAGCATTAGTGAAGATGGTTATCTGGAAGGTGCGCCGGAATTAATCGTGGAAATTGCCGCTTCTACTGCTTCCTACGATTTACACGAAAAACTCAAAGTTTATCGTCATCATGGAGTGCAAGAGTATATTATCTGGCGAGTAGATGACCAAGAATTGGATTGGTTTCGCTTAACTGATGGGGAATATTTGCCCCTAGAATCAAATCAAGATAAGATATTTTGCTCCCAAGTCTTTCCTGGATTATGGCTGGATAAAAATGCTTTATTATCGGGTAATTTAGCCGAAGTTTTGGCAGTGTTACAGCAAGGAATAGCTAGTCAAGAACACCAAATTTTTTGTCAAACTTTGGCTAATAAATAACCCGGATAAACTTGATTTTTTTCTTAGTTGCCTAGGGATGGCTCAGAAAGATTAGCTGATTTTTCTTGCCAATCTTGACCGATTTTAATCGTCACATCAGAAGCGAGATTCCCCGTACTTTCCACCAAAACTTCCCCGACACCAAGGCTATTATGCAGGGCAGCAGCCAGGGAATTATCCCCTTTTTGAGCAATAATTTTGGTAGTTTCTAGAATTGGCGATGAAGACTTAGAGACAAAAACATTTTCATAACCAAACGAGCGCAGATATCTGACTAGAGCTTGCACCGCTTCTGGATTATCGATGCTATCTTCCACAGCTATGCGAGTCGGTTGCGTGGTTTCCTCAAGGTCAGCCATAAAAGAGCCGTGGTTAAAATGTTGAGCCACTAGCTCTTGAATTTTACTTTGATTGGGCAACCAATAACTGATCCCTTGCCGACCATCACCATTAAAGTCTCCGGGTAGCAGTAGCATTTGCACATCAGCGCGCTGAGTTTTGGAGGCAAAGCCGGCTAGAGCGAGTAACTCCTCTAAACTGAGATTAGTATCGATATGAGTGCGGATAACCTCGATAATATCGGGAATTTTCAATAAAGTTGCTGGTTTTAGGGTTTGTTCTACTAAAGACCGCATTAATTGCTGTTGTCGTTGGATACGACCGATATCGCCGTTAGCATCGTAACGAAAACGGGCAAACTGGAGGAATTTCTCGCCGTTGAGGTGTTGTTCCCCTTTTTTCAGGTCAATGTAGAGGTGTTGACTAAAATCTTTGTACTTCATGTCTTTGGGAACATATACCGTCACCCCCCCCAAAGCATCAATTAATTTTTCCACACCCTGCACATTAATGCGAATATAGCGATCAATAGCCACTCCGTCCAAAAGATGACTAACCGTTTCCGCCGTTAAAGCAGGTCCACCGAGGGCGTTAGCTTCATTGATTTTTTTCTCCCCGTAACCCTCGATATCGGTGCGGGTATCCCGGGGGATGGAAAGCATGGTTAACTTCTGTCTTTGGGGGTCAAAACGCAGTAACAGCATGGTATCGGTTAAACCATCCAAGGAATTAACCGGGGCATGATAACCCAGATCTGGGGTTTGTGCCTCCTTGACATCGGATGTCAACACTTTCGCGCCAACTACCAGAATATTAACGGGGCGGTTGAGGGCGGGAAGTTGCAGATTTTGATAGGATATCGCCTGCTGATTGTTAAAAGCGGCGGCTTCTTGGGGACTAAGAGCAGCTTGTCGCAAAGGTGTGGAGGAGAGAGACACAGCCAACATAGCCCCCGCCGTAGCGGAAACTAGGGCGCAGCCAGTTAAGCCTAGGGCTGTCAGGAACCATTTACCGGACAATCGCCGCTTTTTCACAGGTTTAGCTGCTAATTTGCTTGATTTTCCGCTTTTAAGCCTTGATTTCGTCTTATTAACCACAAATTGCCTCACACAGTCACTAATTATCTCCCTAAAACCATATTTTAAAGGGATGAACTATTTTTTTTCTCAGATACCCGGAAAAGATTATTAAACTAATCGGGTTTTCTAGAGAGTTAGCAGATAATATAGCAGAATTTTTCCTTATAGTTCTTCTGCATGGCAATTTTGTCGAAATATCTAGGGTTTGTTTCGTGGGAGTGGGAAGTGGGGAAGTGGGGAAGTGGGGAAGTGGGGGAGTGGGAAGTGGGAAGTGGGAAGTGGGGAAGTGGGGAAGTGGGGAAATTGAACTAAAACCCCAAAACCCCAAAACCCCAAAACCCCAACCCCCAACACCTAAAACCTAAAACCTGTCTCGGAGTCTGGGAGTCTCCTATCTCCTCATTGGCTGATTTTTTTGTGCAGAAATAACTTTTGTGGTCGATTAAATAACCAATTGATCAACCAACCGTCGGTTTTTTGCAGACGATAACCGCTACTTAAGTACAGTGACTGGGCCGCTAGATTATTATCAAGAACATGGAGGGAAAGTTCCTCAAAACCCCATTCTCTAGCGATCTGTTCACACTTGAGCAGCAATCTCCGGGCCAGACCGGCACGCCGGCGATCGGGACTAACGGCTAAATTAGAGATATAAGGAATGGGAACAGCTAAAAAAGAACTGGATTTTAAGCCGATTTCCGCCGTAGCAACAATAATTTCCTGAGGACCCGTGGCGGTGACGCTGGTGTGACTGACTACCAGACAGTGATAGTAAGGGGTATCGGCGCGCAATCGTCCCCGTAAGTCCTCGTAAATGCCTAATTTAAAGATAGGACGCAGAAAAGACCAATAATTGGCCGTGGGGAAAAAACTATCGGTGAGAATTTCCGCCAAGCTTTTGAGATCTTGGCTTTGGGCCAAACGCACCTCGACGGCAATGGCGGCATTGTCACCGGTCGCTTCCGAGTCGGAGGGATTAGACAATAGGTATGAGATAAAACAGGAGTCCACTTTAATCACAGGAGTCGGCAGGGAAGGTGGGGATGGCAGTCCTTATCTGGGAAAGGTAAATAGGGGTAGGAGCTAGTTGGGAGAATCAAGCATCTATCTTAAGGAGAAGACCGCAATTTTTCAAGACTACTGAATCAAAATCTCATCCATTCTACTGCCTATAGCCCCAGCTGGGGGAAAGACCGCTATTTTTCGGGAATTTTTTTTGATCTCCAGGCAATGGTTAAGATGGGATGATGCCGGTCAGAACTAATCTCTTTCTTTTTGGGTCAATTAACTATATTCTTTAATCTAATCTGTCCTCCTATCCCCTCCATGATCAAAGAAATTTCCGCTTATTTGCAAGTGTTCCGCAGTCAAAAAATGGCGGCTTTGTTATTCTTAGGTTTCGCTTCTGGATTGCCCTTTTTTCTCACCGGTCGCACCCTGCAAGCTTGGATGACCACCGAAGGAGTTGATCTGAAATCGATCGGTTTATTTAGTTTAGTCGCTCTCCCCTACTCTCTCAAATTTCTTTGGTCTCCCTTACTCGATCGCTATCTTCCCCCCGTGCTTGGTCGTCGTCGCGGTTGGATTTTAATCGCTCAAATTTGTTTAACTTTAGCGATTGGTTGCATGGCTTTTCAACAACCGCAACGATCTTTAGAATTATTGGCAATTAATGCTTTACTGATTGCTTTTTTTAGTGCCAGCCAAGATATTGCCTACGATGCCTATCGCACAGATATTTTAGAAAAATGGGAGATGGGGGCTGGGGTGGCGATCGGGGTTTTAGGTTATCGTTTGGCTTTAATTTTAACCGGTTCGATCGCTTTAATTTTAGCCGATCACTTTCCCTGGCCTCTCGTCTATCTTTTCCTAGCTGGATTGATGGCTTTAACGATTATTTGGTCTTTTTTCGCCCCAGCTACTCCCCCTAGAGATGATACTCCTCAAACTCTTTTAGAGGCAGTTTGGTTGCCTTTCCAAGAGTTTTTTCAACGCTATCGATTAGGTCAAGGAATGGGCATTCTCGCCTTTATTGTTCTCTATCGTTTAGGGGATGCTTTAGTTAATAATATGGTGACTCCTTTTCTCTTAAAAACTGGTTTCAGTCAAACCGATATCGGGGCGATCCAAGGCGGCCTGGGCATGATAGCAACTATGGTGGGAGTTTTATTAGGTGGTTCCCTGTTAAGTCGTTGGGGAATTAATCGATCGCTCTGGATATTTGGTCTGTTGCAAGCTGTTAGTAATTTAGCCTATTTTATTTTAGCAAATTTAGGTCAAAATTATCCTTTTATGGTCTTGGCTATTAACATTGAAAACTTCTGCGGTGGCTTAGTAACTGCCGCTTTTGTGGCTTTTTTAATGAGTCTTTGTAATGCTCGTTTTACCGCTACTCAGTTCGCCCTCTTATCGAGTTTAATGGCCTTTAGTCGCGATATTTTGGTGGCTCCCGCCGGAGTTTTAGCTGAGGCGATCGGTTGGCAGTGGTTCTTTTTAATCACGGTAATTGCCGCTTTACCCGGGTTAGCGTTATTGCCTTTATTCGCTCCTTGGCAAGAGCAGGATTAAGCTAATTTATGAGCTAGGAAGTGATGATTTATTCCTCCGATTTCACTCGCATAACTACTAAAGTCATATCGTCGCTACTGTCATTTCCCAACCCGGTAAAAGCGGCAACTTTCCCAAATAAATATTCTAGAATCTGTTCGGGATCGGTGTACTTTTGACAGGCTTCTTTAACTGCCGATAGCCAATTTTTCTGATCAAATCTTTCCCCTTTCGAGTTAACTGCATCGGTAAAGCCATCGGTATAATAGATCAGCGTATCTCCCGCTTCTAATTGCACTTGGGCATCGTCATAGATAGAATCGGCCTCTAAACCAACTAATGTCCCTTCCGTGTCGAGAGACTCTAACTCTCCCGTTTTGGCCCGCCACCAGAGGGTGGGGTAATGGGCAGCATTACTGTAGCCAAGACGGCGCGTCAGGGGATCATACTCGGAATAAAATAATGTCACGAAACGATGAGAATTATCGAGATCGGCATACATAACCCGATTGAGATGACGCAAAATCTGGGCCGGGGAGTGACGATTTAACACTTCCGCTCGCAACATTCCCCGGGTCATGGTCATCAATAATCCTGCCGGGACACCTTTACCCATGACATCACCGATCACTATACTCCAAGGAGCGGTACTAGCTTCCATTTCCGCCTCCCTTGCCGGTTTAAATTGATCGTAATTGCAGGGGATAAAATCATAATAATCGCCACCAACGCGATTAGCCGTTTTGCAGTGGGCTGCCAATTCTACCCCCTGAATTTTCGGACATTGCCGGGGTAAAAGACGATTTTGGATTTCGGCAGCGATTTCTAACTCTCGATCCTGACGTTCCTTAGAACGTAATTCGATCGTTAATTCATTATTAGCTATAGCCACCGCCGTTTGATCGGCCACTAGCTGCAGCAGTTTACGACGGGTGGGTGTCCAACCATAATCGGGATCGCGACTGAAAACGTATAAACGCCCCCGCTCACTATTTTTTACCAAAACAGGCGTACTATAAACCTGCGTACCCTGTCCGAGAGTTTGCCGGATTTTATGGTCGAGACTATCGAGAAGCGATCGATGATTTTTATTCTCAAGTGCCGGTTCTTGGTTTAATTGTCGGATAATTGCCTCTAATTGTCGGCGTAGTTCCCCATTAATTTGATTATCTTGGCAATGGAGTTGATCGAGCGCCACTTGACCGTTATTTTTGCTCAAAATCAACGCCCCTCCCTCCGCGTCTGCCACTCGTGCGGCCATCAAGGGGGTAAGATCGAGGAATTGGTTTAAATTATTGAAACTCCGCAGGGCAAAACCGAGGGAACTTAAGAGATTTTGAACTTTGTTTTGTTCGCGATATAAACTAGCGACTAACTCTTTTAAGGCTAAAATTGGCTTGATATCGGTACTTTGATCGCCCATATTGACGGTGGGAGTGGTGAGGGTGTCGCTCGGTTCCGGCTCAGAAAGCATAAAATGATTTTTGTGGCGGTGACATGATTATAGCTAGATGGTCATTGGGTTATGACCTGTTTAAGTCTAACAGTATAGTGGATCTTTTCCTGACCGCCACAATTTAACCCTGATGTTTTACTATTTCTGTGGGTGCATCTCATTTTTGTCAATCTACTAAGTTGGGATTTTTCAGGGGAAACTCTCTTTTAAAATTGGGCATTACTTGCGATTTTATCACTCAATCCCAGCTTTTGGTGGGTTCTACCCCCCAAAAGCTGGAGCGCATTAGTTTTTCGGTGGGATGCTTACAGACAGCTGCTGATACATTTGTCATCATTTAAGTCACTGATAATTGCTGATTGTCGGTATTTCTGCAAATGTGAGATGCACCCCATTTCTGTTTTGTCACACCGAAGTCTGAGGCTGATAGCTTGACCCTATAATAATTAGGAATATGTAACTCGATCAACTGACTTTATGACCTTGCCTCTCGATGTTCCCACGGCGATTAATCAACGTCGTTCTATTAAAACTTTTACCACCGATCCGATCACCCCAGAACTGCTGAAAACCCTAGTAGAATTAACCGTTGCCGCACCTAGTAGTTTCAACATCCAAGATTGGCGAATTATTTTAGTACAAGATGAGGCACAAAAGGCCGCTTTAGCCGAGGCCGCTTGGGGACAAAAGCAAATTATCCAAGCGCCGGTTACTTTTGTTTTCGCTGCCGATGCTGCCGCAGGAGGAGGAGATCTAACTCCTATCTATGAACAGGCTCTCAGTACAGGTGCCTGGAACGAAGGCACGGTAAAATATTTTCAACAGGCAATCCCGGGATTTCACAGGGATTTGGGCGAAAAAACCCGGGAATACGCGATTAAAGATGCCATGATCGCCGCTACTCATCTGGTTTTGGCTGCCGAAAGTCTCGGTTTATCTAGTTGTTTTCTCAACGGTTGGATCGAGGACAAGGTAAAAGCTGTGATTGGTGCTGCCGATCATCCCGATCTGGCGATCGCTGTTGTCGTTCCCATCGGTTACGCGGCGGAACCACGGCTTAATCCGGGGCGTTTACCCTTAGATTACAATGTTTTTGTGGATCGCTTGGGTAATCCCTATCAAATCTAAACTCTATTAACTGGATTTAATCTCGTTTTGAGCGCTGTTTTGGCCGGTGGTTTGGGGGTGGGTGTCGGTGTCGGTTTGCAGGAGTTGGTGTTGCTGATTTGAGATAGGAATCTTCTGGCAAACTAACTTTTAGATAGGATGGCACGGTTGACATTCATAGCTTGATTCAGCAACGCCTTGTATTGTGGCAAAATTAACAATTTGATGTGCATCACGCCGCGCTAATACAGCCGACATCGATCTTAATTTTTTGAAAAGATATAAGGTTAATTATGACATCCCAGATTATCATGTCTAGGATTGACCATCTTTTAGCCTTATAGAGGGATTTCTATGCTGAAAAAATACTCATGGTGGCGGCCACTGACGATTTTATTTGTAATCAGCTGTGGAGTGATCTTAATTTTTGGTAAAACTTTCGCCCAATCCCCACCGATTAGCCATCCTCTCGATCCCCTCACAGAAAATGAGATTAAAATGGCGGTAACTGTGGTAAAAAAAGACAAATCCCTGACAGAGTTCGCCAGATTTCCTAATATTTCTTTACAAGAACCCGATAAGCAAACTGTTTTAAACTTTAAAAAAGGAGATGCTATTGCTCGTCAGGCTTTTTTAGTAATTCTGGAACCAAGACTGAATAAAACCTACGAGGCTATTGTCGATATCAAAGCGAGTAAAATTATCTCATGGCAAGAAGTATCGACGGGACAACCACCTTTGTTAGATGAAGAATACGAAATTCTCGATCAATTAGCCAAAGCCGATCTTCGTTGGCAAGAAGCTATGAAAAAACGCGGGATTGCTGACTTTGAAAACGTCATCATTGACGGTTGGGCAACTGGGATGATGAGCGAGAAAGAACAAGCATCGGGAAAGCGATTAATTCGCGGAATTACTTACTATAAAGGCAAGGATCGTAGTAATTATTATGGCGCACCAATTGAAGGTTTGTCGGTGACGGTAGATTTAAATAATCGCCAAGTATTTGAAGTGCGAGATACCGGGATTATACCTTTCTCAAAAGCCAATTTTGATTATGATGAAAAAACCCTTTCACCCCTTCAAAAAGCCCTAAAACCCTTAAGAATTAAACAACCGCAAGGGACAACTTTTCAAATTAAGGGTAACGAAGTTAGCTGGCAAAATTGGAAATTTCGTTATCTCATGCACCCAAGAGAGGGATTAGTTCTTTATCTAGTTACCTACAATGATAACGGTAAAGATAGAATGATTTTGTATCGTGCTGGACTGTCAGAAATGCTAGTTCCCTACTCCGATACCTCGCGAGAATGGGCGGTTCGGAGTGCTTTTGATGTGGGAGAATATCGTTTTGGTTGGCTATCGACTCCCTTGGATAAAGGTAATGATGTTCCCGAAAATACTGTCTTGTTAAATGCCTTGTTTGCTGATGATAATGGGGAACCCTATATCGGGGAAAATCTCATCGGTATTTACGAAAAAGATGCGGGAATTCTCTGGAGACATTATGATTTTAACACGGAAACCTTTGAAGGTCGTCGCGCCCGTCAATTAGTAGTTAGTACCGTGGCTGCTATTGGTAATTATGACTACGGAATTAACTGGATTTTTCACGAAGATGGTACTTTAGAACAGCGCAGCGATTTAACGGGAATTATGTTAGCTAAAGCGACTCCTGATCTCACTAATGCTCATAATCATGGCGATCAATTTGGGACATTAGTAGCGGCAAATGTGAAAGCAATTAATCATCAGCACTTCTTAAATTTTCGTCTTGATTTCGATGTGGATGGGGTGAAAAATTCTGTTACTGAAATGAAGGTTTCTACTTTATCACCAGAAAAGAATCCCTTTGGTAATGCCTTCACTATGTCAGAAAGAAATCTTCGGCAAGAATCCGAGGCAATTCGTGATGTGAATTTAGCTGAAAGTCGCGCTTGGATGGTAATGAATAAGAATCAGAAAAACTCCCTAGGAATGCCGACAAGTTATATGTTAATGCCATCGGCAAATTCAATTTATTATCCGAATTTGCAAGCGGATTCTCGTCAACGGGGTGAATTTGCTACCCATCATTTTTGGGCAACTCGTTACAAAGCGAACGAACTTTATGCAGCGGGAGATTACCCCAATCAAGGCAAAAAAGGTCGAGGTTTACCGCAATATACTGCTGATAATGAATCTCTCGATAATGAGGATTTAGTCGTCTGGTACACCTACGGTGTTACCCATATTCCTCGTCCCGAAGAATGGCCGATTATGACCGTACATCCAGCCGGTTTTAAGATTATGTCTTGGGGTTTCTTTGACCAAAATCCTGTTTTGAATGTCCCGAAAAATAACCTAGAGAATTCTTAAACAATCTGGGGAGGATGCCTCCAATAAAGCATCCTCTTTGAGCGAATGCTATTTCACCGAGGTTTTTTGCCTGTTTTTCAATTTGTACTGCTAGTTCTAAACTATCTGCAAGATTAGCAATTTTTTTCAGGATTGATAATAGTATTTTTTCCTTAATTGCTTACACCTCTAATCGTTGTTTCAAGATATTAATATTGACTTTAGCTTCAATGATTTGACCAAGCATAAATCTTAAATCTTTCCCTATTTTTTGAATACTAATATCGGATATTTTCTCGCTTTCTTTACTTATTTTTTTTTAGTTTGCACTCTCTTCCTATACACATCTGCGAATATTACCATAACGTAAATAGGAGTTGACTAACTATAGTATGGGAGGAGCTACTTGAACAAACTCGCTGTAAAGATTAATCTTCAGTTTGCTAGGCTAAAATCCGAAAGAATAACCAATTTTTAGCTTTAACTGACTTTGGTCATGGCTATTAGTGGCAATATCTCCCTCAATACCGAAATCGATCACACCTTGGCGATTAATTTGCTGACGAATTCCCATACCAGTGCGAATTAAAACCCCACCATGACTATTATCGCTGGTAATTACGCCCAATTCTGCTAAAAAAGTTTGATCGAAGCGTTTCGGATAACCAATCGGTCGCGAGTAACCGAGAATTGCTGCCGGGGAAAAAGATTGATCGCCGTTATCGGGATCGGTTTTTATGTTTAAATCGAGATTAAGATGCAAGCGATGGAATTGACCAACAGTTTTACTGGCAATTCCCCGCAGACGAAAATCTAATCCCCTAGCATTATTTCCCGTCGGTAATCCTAAATCGGTACGAATGGCAAAAGCGGGAACATTATCGTATTCACGATTGAAATTATAGAAAAAACCTACAGATAAATTTCCCACATCAAAATCCGTATCATCACTATTAACTCGACCTCCCACCTGCGGATCGATGCCGATAATAATATGACCATTGCGAATAATACCGTTGAGGTATTCAATATCAAACTCACCCCCAAGATTACTATTTTCAGGAAAGACTAGACTTCCTCCAAATTCTATCGATTGTTCCCCAAAACCAAGACTTTCAGCATCATCAAAAGAAAGGGGACGACCGGAATCAAGATTGTTATGATCGTTGGCAAAAACTGGATTAGTAAAACTGGCAACTAAACCCACAGCAATTAATAAAAATCTTCTCATTTTTTCAGTTCCTCTTGATCATTGCTGTCGTCAGGTTTTTTCTCCGTATTAGGAGGGTTTTCTGGAGAGTAATTTTCGTGGTTATGGTGTTGGTGATCTCCTCCCTCATCTACTTGAGAATCATCAGGTTTTTTCTCAGAATTATCATGATTATCGTGATTATGACCTTCGTGAGAAATATCTGTTGGCATTAATCCCATACCCGGAATTCCTGACTCAAAACGATGATCATGTAGTCCTTCACCACCATAATTTTTTCCCGCTGCCATTCCTTGATGATTAGCAGCCATTACTAACCAAATAGCGCGGGTAATTTGTTCGTCTTTTTGTTGGGGAGTTAGCCAATCTGATGCCAGAATATCATTAACCATATCGTGCAACATATGCAGGTTATCGAAGGTGTTAGATATTGCGGGAAAACGTCGGGCAAACTTGGGACTAAGTTCGGCAAACATGGGCATAAAAGCTCGATCGGTGCGATACAATTCCTGACTATGGTATTGTTTTCCTACCTGTTTATAAGCTTGTTTTTGTTCTTCTAGCGTCTTTTCATAAAGCAAGTCATACATTGTTCCTTGTAACCAATGGTAGCCCCAAAATAAGCCATTAACTTTCGGATATTTCTGGCGAAAGGCTTGAGAATAAGGCTGGGAATCCAGATAACCCATATTCATCGGTAATCCCGTAATCGCATAGGGAACTTTTGTCAAGTAAAATTGATATAATTTTTCAATTTCCGCCTCTTTTTCCTTGTTGGTTAATTTGCTGCTGGCTAAAACATCAACGGTTTGAGCATGGAAAATATGCGCCCAATCGAAAACCTGTTCTAAAACACCGTATTTTCTACCAAAAGTTGGGGAAATATTGCCCTCGTCGGGCATAAATTTAGGCGGATTTTTTAAAACCCAATTAATTTTTTGGTATGTCTTAGTTTCTAAATCTTTCGCTTTTCCCGTCACGATATCTTCGTAGGCAAAGGCATGACCAACAGCGATCGCATTTAAGTCTAAAGCTAAATCTCTGACATTATAAATTGCATTGTTATAAACCCCTCTTTGGGGATAAATATGATTACGTTGCTTGTTATACATCCAAGCTGGTATATTGTCAGGAATTGCTTGTAAAGTCTGAGTTTGAGGTGAATCAAGATGTAAATGTTGAGCAATGACAGGAGTAGAAATAAGTGCTACAGTTACCAATACAATCAACTTTTTCATGATAGTTAAACCTTGAGATTAGGGCAAATAAATTGATCGTCTTTTACAGGTGTATCCGTCCATTCTTGCAGGGTTTCGGTTAATTGTTGACGCAATAAAAGCAATTGTTCCACCTGTTGATCGATCTCAGCAATATGTTTAATTAATTTTTCCTGAATATCTCCACAGGGTAACTCACCCTGGTCATGAATTACCAAACATTCGCGGATCTGTTGCAGACTCAAACCCAAAGATTGCAATCTTTTGACAAACAGCAAGCGATGGACAGTATTGGGAGTAAATAGGCGAAATTGTCCCTCTGTCCTCTCAGGGGACTGAATTAGTCCTAATTCCTCGTAATAACGGATTGTTTTAATCGAAACACCACTTTCTAGGGAAAGTTGACCGATTCTGAGCATTATTTTTGCTCCTTAATCCTATCGTTACCCTATTATAAAATCTCCCCCTGACTGGAGAATCAAGGGGGGGGAAAGAAATATTTTTTTAACTGACTTTACACTCAACTCCAAAACCGACCAAGAGAACTTTTTCCAAGGGTTCCCCCTCCTGGGGACGTTGATAGTTAATAATTTTGCGAATTCGCAGGTCTGGATTGATTAAAGTAATTGAATCCACGGAAACACTGCGAGTATAATTGGTGGTCATTAATAACTCTCTTGTAGTGGAATCAAAGCGAAAAGCGGAGATAATTGGTCTTGCTTCTTCGTAGGCGCGATCACGAAGATAATCCCCTTCTAAATAACCGTTATTTTCTGCTTTAACCACAAATAAAAGATTAAGATTTTGTCGCACTTCTTCCCCTTTTTCCGAGATGGTATAGAAACCTAAATTAAACCCGGGGATACTTTCTAAATCCGCAATATCAGGATAGTTATTATCTGTCAGAACTTTCTGTTTAATCTCCCTAGTCAGGGGTTGAATGAGGAATTCAGTACGGGAACGTTCCACTTCTTTATCGGCTAGATAATGATAGGTTCTTTCCGTTTGCCAACTACCGACACAATAGGCAAAAAATTGCTGAAAAACTTCGGTATTCATAGACTTAATTCTCCTCTTGTCAGTATTTTAATTTTGAGTTATTTTATCAGTAACTTGTTCCCGATTTTCAAAACCATAACAATCTCGAACCAGATAAAGTGGTCGGCCCTTTACTTCCTCATAAACCCTGCCAATATATTCGCCAATAATACCAAGAGTCAGTAATTGAATTCCTCCTAAAAATAAGATAGCAACCATCAGAGAAGCGTACCCGGGTACATCGATTCCTAAAATAATAGTCCTGAGCATTAAAAAACTAGCATAAACAAGACTAACAAGTGCAATGATAAATCCTACATAGGTCTAGACTTTCAGAGGTAAAAAACTAAAAGAGGTAATACCATCGATGGCAAAATTCCATAATTTCCAGTAATTCCATTTAGTTTGTCCTTGATACCGAGGTTCTCGATCGAATAAAATTGATGTCTGTTTATATCCCACCCAAGCAAATATTCCTTTCATAAATCTTTGACGTTCGGGCATCTTTTTAATTGATTCTACCACTCGGCGATCAATCAAGCGAAAATCTCCCGTATTAGGGGGAATAGGAACCCGACTTAATTTATTAATGACTTGATAGAAACCTTCTGCTGTAAAACGTTTCAACCAACTTTCGCCAATTCTAACCCGACGGGACGCATAAACCACATCATAACCCTGCTGCCATTTTTCGATCATTTCGGCAATTAATTCGGGGGGATCTTGTAAATCAGCATCAATAGGAATTACTGCCATCCCTTGACTGTAATCAATTCCTGCTGACATGGCAATATCTTTACCAAAATTACGGGATAAATTAACCACTTTAATTTGTGGGTAACGTTGATGATATTCCACGAGATTTTTGAGAGTATTGTCACGACTACCATCATTGACGCAAACGACCTCATAACTGGTATTTATTGTCTCTAAAACCGCTAAAAGTCGCCCAAAGAGAGCATCGATATTTTCTTCTTCGTTATACAGAGGAACAACAACAGATATTTTCACCGGTATTTGATTTGATAGCATATTAATTTACAAAAAAATTAGAGAAATTTTCTAACAAATGTCAGCAATCAAAACTTGTTCGTACTTAGCTGCCGCTTGCTGCCAAGTATAATTATCTTCGATTAATTTGCGAGCATTTCTAGATAATTTTTCTCGTAACTCTGCCGATTCAAAAAGACTACTAATCGCCGTACAATATTCCTCAATACTATTAGCCCTTAAGGCTGCTAAAGGAACATTATTTCCTTCCACTGTTAACCCTTCTAAACCTCGATCGCTGGCTACCACCGGCACTCCCGCAGCCATAGATTCTAGGGTTTTAAACTTCATTCCAAAACCCGTTCTTAGGGGAATAACTGCCACAGTTGCCTGATGAAGATAGGTGGTCATTGATGGTACTCGTCCCGTCACAATCACTCCTTTTAACTTAGTTAATTCTTGCACTTCTAGGGATGGATTAGCACCGACTAGAGTTAAAGTAGTATCGGGGTAAGTAATTTGAAGACGAGGTAAAATTTCCCTAGCTAAAAAACAGGCCGCATCGATATTAACCCAATAATCTAACCCACCGATAAAAACTAAATTATGTCCAGCAGGCTCCTCGGGACGATAAGGAAATAAATCTAAATCGACTGCATTAGGAATTAAATAAATCTCTTTCTTAGGAGCGAATTCTCGCATTTGTTTTTGATCATCATCGGTGGTGACGACAGTTTTTGAGAATTTCTGCACAGTTTTTTGTTCGTAGCGACGCAGGAGAGGAAGGTAGAGACGATCCCGTAATTCTTGACTAGAAACCCCAATTTCTAATTGACTTTTGCAGGTTTGATAGAGGGAACTATGCACATCAATTACTGTCCTAATTTGCTGTTGCCATTGGGGACGAATATAAATTTCATTAACACTATGTTCGCTGGTAATGACTGAGAATTTTTGACTCTTAACTGCCCTATCTATCCAGTTCTGCATCTCTTGAGAATAGCCAAAAAGTACATTGGGAGGGGTTCCCGTTTTCAGGAATTGAGCTAATCTTTGCAGTTTAGCAATTATTCCAGTTTTGGCATCTTGAGGACGGGGAAAAACTACCAATTCACTAACAAAGTTACCTAACTTTTCTACCTCCTCATCGCTGACATCAGCAGTACGCTGAACGATGAGAGTAATATCATGATTTTTGCTGAGATATTTGAGTAAATTAAAAGTTCTGCCCTGAGTTCCTCCTTTGCTGGGTGGATAGGGAAAGGTGGAACTAATCATTAAGATATTCATGGCTATTTCTCTAAACGATTTTCTACCATCATGCGGACAATATCAGTCATTTTGTATTGTGCTTGCCAACCTAATTTTTCCTTAGCTTTGTTGGGATTGCCGCGACTAATGGCTAAATCTGTTGGTCTTAATAAACTTCGATCGGAAATTACATGATCTTGCCAATTTAAGCCCACAGTAGCAAAAGCTGTGGCCACAAAATCCTCCAGTTTTGAACTTTCTCCCGTGGCAATGACGTAATCATCGGGTTGCTCCGGTTGCAGCATTAAATACATCGCTTCAACGTACTCCGGCGCCCAACCCCAATCCCTTTGAATATCCATATTTCCTAAGTGTAAAGTCTCGGGACTTCCTTGGGCAATTCTAGCCACGGCAGCAATAATTTTTTGGGTAACAAAGCGCTCGGGACGCAGGGGAGATTCATGATTGAAAAGTATGCCTGAACAGGCAAAAATTCCGTAGGCTTCTCGATAATTAGCCACTTCCCAAAAAGCCGCCGATTTGGCCACAGCGTAGGGACTGCGAGGACGAAAAGGGGTATTTTCGTCGGCAGAATTATCGCCGATATCCCCGAAACATTCACTTGATCCTGCATTATATAATTTAATTTTTGCTCCGGTAAATCGAATTGCTTCTAAGAGATTTAAGGTTCCCGTGGCAATACTTTCTAAGGTTTCCACTGGCTGCTCGAAGGATAAACCCACAGAACTTTGTCCAGCCAAATTATAGACCTCATCGGGCTGAATTTTAATCAACACCTGTAGGACACTGCGAAAGTCATTCAGTGCCATTGATTCTAGTTTTACCTGTTCCTTGATTCCCAAACGTTTCAGATTACTAAAAGAGGACATTTGGGCATCCCGGGAGGTGCCACAAACTGTATAGCCGGCTTTTAACAGTAATTCGGCGAGGTAGGCTCCATCCTGCCCCGATATACCACAAATTAACGCTTTTTTACTCATTTATTTACAATAATTTACTTTTGCGGGTTTAACATCGCCTTGGCGGCCTCGCTTAAATAACCGATTTGTCCGTAGGCATAGAGAAGATTATCAAAGCTTTTAGCGGGATCATTGATAAATTTGACATATTTAACCAATCCTCTCACCAAACGCTCACCTCCTCGCCTAAATTGAGCCAATCCCGTCCTTCCTGCCACTTCTTCCCGGTAGTGTTCGCTGATGCCTTGCCACCAACTACGACGCATAAACCATTGACGATTGATTCTTTCCGGGGCAACATTGTGTTCCACCAATGCTGCGGGAAAATAGCCTACTTGCCATCCCTGGGCGAGTGCTAGTTCTGTAGTGTATAATTCCTCGTTAGATAGAAGTTTTTTGCCAATTCTTCCCAAATTAGGGTCAAAACCGCCAATCTTCTCCAAGAAATCTCGCCGGATTGAGTAATTAACCCCTCGCGGAGTTAAATCCGCTTGGCTGATATATACCACATTGTCGCCCAAATCGAAAGCCCCTAAACCCGCTGCTAACTCATCGGATAACCAATTGGGTTGACTGTAGCCTTGCGGCCAAATTAAGGTGACTTTTCCCCCAGCTACTGCCAGTTTTTGGTTATTTTCGTAGGCATTTAACAGAATTTGCAACCATTGAGGACTAGCGATCGCATCGTCATCCAAATAGGCTAAAATCGGCGCTCTAGTTTCCTTCGCCCCGCGATTTCTGGCGGTAGATAGCCCTAAAATAGGTTCGTAAACGTATTTTAGCCGCCCATCTCCCAGACGCGACTGGGCCACTTGACGGGTTTTATCGGTAGATGCGTTATCAACCACTAAAATCTCACAATCTGGGCAGGTTTGCCCTAAAAGACTATCGATCGCTCCTTCTAGGTAGTGATCGCGGTTGTGGGTACAGATAATCCCTGCTATTTTAGGAGCCATGGCTATCAAGGTTACTCATTCAATACCCTAAAACTTAACATTCCTTTGCAAAAATGTAAAAATACTTTTTTAACCTGGAGACAGGAGACAGGAGACTCCGAGACTCCGAGATTGCTTTTTACTTATAGCGTTTCTCGTAAAGATGAAGTATAACCTAATTTGGTATTGACGACCGACTCCCCAAAAGGAAAACTTCCTATCTCACCATGAAGATAACTGCTATAACACTCTCCACTCGACCAATCTAAAACCTAATTTGTTAAGCTAAAAGCTTTGATGTACTTAGTTTATAACCTTCTTTTTAGGTAGGAGAATTGCCAGATACTGTCTTTTGCCTTTTGCCTGTTGCCTCTTGCCTTCAGAAGCTGATTACTGATTACTGATTACTGATTACTGAAAATATTATGCCGAAAGTAACTGTTTGTATTCCCACCTATAACCGCGCCGATTATCTCAGCTATTCGATTAATAGTGTCTTGCGGCAGACTTATGAAGATTTTGAGTTAATTGTTTGTGATGATGGTTCTTCTGATCATACCCCAGAAGTGGTGGCAGCATTTCGGGATTCGAGAATAATTTATCTGCGTCATCCCCAAAATCTTGGTAGAAGTTTAAATATGCGATCGGGTTTTACGGCTGCTCGGGGAGAATATTTTATTAAATTCGATGATGATGATGGACTAACTCCTGAATTTTTAGCGAAAACTGTCCCTATTTTAGATCAAGAAAAAAAGGTTGATTTTGTCTGTACCGATCACTGGATTATTGATAAATTTGGACAAAAAGTTGCCTCAGCAACCCAGGAAAATTCAGCAAAATGGGGCAAAGACAGATTACAACAAGGGATTATTACTGATTTAGAGAGACAAACTTTTTACTATCAAAGTTTACAGGTGGGTTCGACTCTTTTTCGTTATCAATCTTTAGCCGATGTGGATTATATGCGCTCTCAAGCGGATGGTTGTGAAGATTTTGATTTATTAGTGCGTTTAGCTTTAGCGGGAAAACAAGCTTATTTTCTGCCAGAATTATTAATGGAATATCGTTTCCATGGCGGTCAAACTAGCTTAAAACAAGCGGTTCACTTTTTGCAAGCAAAACTGTTTTGTACAGAAAGTTATCACTTTAATGATGTAAAATTAGAAGAAGAAAGAGTAAAAAAAGCGGCTTTTTTACAGGAATCTTTGGGAATAAAATTAATTGAAAAGGGAGAAACCGAACCCGGGCGATTTTTAATAGAAAAAGCCTCGCAATTGTTAGGAAAATCCCGACGAGCTAGACTGGGTTTACTGCTTTCCTATTTACCTCTAAATTTGAGACAACTGGCTTTTCAAGGTTTTCGTCAACTACGCTCCAAAGATTACGCCGAACAGGTAAGAGCCGTCTAAACTATAATTTATAGCAGTTATCCTAATGGTCGGGTAGGAAGTTTTCATTTTGGCAAGTCGGTCGTCGATACCAAATTAGGTTACACTTCATCTTTGTGGCAAAAGCCACCAGTTTTTTAATTTAACTATCTATGGATACTATTCACGTTAGAGGAATTCGTGCCTACGGTTACACAGGATATCTGGCCGAAGAACAGGTTTTAGGTCAATGGTTTGAGGTAGATTTATCCCTAGAACTTGATATCAGCATTGCTGGCAAAAGTGACGCGATTGAAGATACCCTAGATTATCGACAGGCGATCAAAATTGTCAAACACCAGATTGAAACCGGCAAATTTGCCCTAGTGGAAAAATTGGCCACGGTTATCGCTGAGGATATCCTACAACTCGATCGAGTGCGACAGGTAAGAGTACAATTATCGAAACCTGCCGCCCCAATTCCCCATTTCACCGGTAAAATCACCATCGATATTACTAGATCTCGTTGAGTTTACGGGTATGATCGACTAAACTTCGCGCAAAAGCGTCAAAACGTTGGGAAAGCTTCTCGTCAAGGATTTCTCCTTCTTCGTTGAAGACTTTCCACGCTTGTCCTAAGCTAATTTGTTCGGGAATTACCCAAGCGTGAACCCAACGGAGAATGATTCTTAAGTCATTTAGGGCGTTACTATTGGATTGGCCGCCTAAAACACTGATTAATCCAGCAACCTTTCCCGATAACTCCTCAAAACTCATTAAATCTAGGGCATTCTTCATCACACCACTGACACTGCCATGATACTCCGGTGTCGCCAAAATTAATCCCGCTGCCGATTTAACCGTTTGCTGCATTTTGGCCACATCGGGATAGTCAGAATAGTCATCTCCCCCGTTACAGAAGGGTAAAGAGAGTTTTCTCAGGTCAATTATCTCTGTTTCTACTCCTAACGCCTGTACTCGACTGATAGCAACTTCTAACGCCATCGCACTATAGGATCCTGGGCGTAAACTGCCATTAATACCAACAATTTTGATCATAGAACTTATACAAACTCATAACGACTACATATAAGCTAACAAAAAAAGAGACAATTGGGGAAGCTTAGTTAAAAAAATATGTCGATGGGGCGGAGGGGGCGATCGATCTAAGTTTTAATGGGAGTAGAAAGAAAGATTTATTCCATTTCCCCTGATTGCCATGCCAGAATTTCTCGATTTTCTCAAACATAAATACGCCTATGTGGCTATTGGTGAATTCAAACCGGGGTGTTTTTCCGAAGCCCAAAAACTCTACGAAAAGGCCGTTTCCACCTATTCCACGGGATTCCAGGGGGCTTTTCTGCTGCAAAAACCCGGAACCGACGAAGGAATTGCCGTGATCATCTGGGATAAAATCGATGATATGGAGGCAAATAAAAGCGAAGCCCACGAATTATTGCTGAAATCCATGGCTCCTCTGTTTGCGAAACCGCCTGTCACCGATTTTTATGAAGTATGTAGCGAGATAGAAGGTTCCCCCATTTAGGGATAATGTTTCTTTTCGGTGGCGATTAATTTGGCGGCTAAAACCCCGCCTAGGAAACCAAATAAATGTCCTTGCCAAGAAATCCCCGGACGGGAAGGCAAAACGCCCCAAATTGTGCCACCGTAGAGTAAAAAGACTAAAATTGACAAGAGTATAGAAGGAATATTTCTTTGGAAATAGCCCCGCAGTAATAAAAAACCTAAATAGCCAAAAATCAAGATACTTGCCCCGATATGAATGGATCCGGGAGCAGCAAATAACCAGACTCCTAACCCCCCCACCAGCATAGTCAACCCAGTCACAATAAAAAAGTCACTGGTTTCCTGTAACATCACCAACCAACCGAGAATCAGGAAAGGAACCGTATTAGCGATAAGATGGGGAAAGTCACCGTGTAGGAAAGGTGCGAAAAGAATACCCCGCAATCCGATGACTTGATGCGGAATAATCCCGAAAATGTCTAAACTGCCCCGAAAAACAAATTGATCTAAAATCTCTAACAGCCAAAAAATCGCCACAAAGGTAGCGAGGATTATTGCTTGGGTTTTTATTTCTTGCCGAGATCCTTGACTCATAGGATTGATGGATGAGCTATTTTTTCCCATTATAGCCCCCCACATCAGTTATCAGTTATCAGTTATCAGTTATCAGTTATCAGTTAAGTAGTCGGACATAAGTTTTCGCTGCTGTATAAAGTTTTGTAAATAGGGTAGAAGGCTGTGTGCAGCAGCGAAAACCGCCTATTTTACATTCCTTAACATAGTGTTGTTTATTTATGTCCGACTACTTATCAGTGATTCAGTTATCAGGTGTGAGTTTTCAGTTTACTGTTTACTGTTTACTGTTTACTGCGGGACAAAGAGGGGCTAATTGACAGGAAAAACAAGCGGGATTTCTTGCTTTACAAACTGCCCGGCCGTGGTAAATAATACTAATAGAAAAAGTTTCCCAATCCGGTTGAGGTAGTAAAGCCATTAAATCCCGTTCAATTTTCACCGGATCGTTATTAGTAGTTAAACCCAAACGATTACTTAAGCGCTTAACGTGGGTATCTACTGTCACCCCCTCAATAATCCCGTAAGCGTGAGCGAGTACCACATTAGCCGTTTTTCTAGCTACCCCGGGTAAAGTTAATAATTCCCCCATTGTCTTGGGTACTTCCCCCTGAAAATCCTTGAGGATTTTTTGACAAGCACCCTGAATATTTTTAGCTTTATTGCGATAGAATCCCGTGGAACGAATGAGAGTTTCTAACTCCTCTCGCTCGGCAAAAGCTAAGGATTTAGCATCGGGAAAACGAGCGAATAAAGCAGGAGTCACCTTATTTACCCGCTCATCAGTGCATTGTGCCGAGAGAATCACTGCCACCAATAACTGCACGGGAGTTTGATAATTTAAGCTACAGGTTGCCTCTGGATATAATCGCTTTAGGTTGCTTAAAATTTCTAGGGCACGCAGTTGAGGTTCAGTTTTTTTTCGAGAGTCCATCACTGGAATAAATCCTGAAAAACTGCTAGGTTAGCCGTGTCGCGCACGATTAAGAAAACTCCTAATCCTAAGAGTAAAACTAGACCTGTTTGCATGATGTTATCTTGTAGTTTAGTTGGGAGAGGTTTACCTACCAAAGCTTCGATTAATAAAAATACCAATTGACCGCCATCAAGGGCAGGTAAAGGTAGAATATTAATCACGGCTAAGTTAATACTAATTAGGGCGGCAAATTGAAAAAGATTACCCGCATCATTACGAGCGATTGCCGCTCCATATTCGACAATTTTAACCGGTCCTGCTACCTGTTGAACACTGTCTTTGAAGTTACTAACTAACTGCCCAAAACCTTGAACGGTTAATAGGGTTAATCGTTGAAATTCACCCGCACCTAAGCTAAAAGCTTGCCCAAAATTATCGGCCTTCAGGCGAGTTTCTTCACCGTTAGGAGCCAATCTAACCCCAATTTTACCCTGACCATCACTTCCCAATTCAGGAGTAACGATTAAATCGATCGTTTCTGTCGGGCGTTTGATGGTTAATTTTAGGGGTTGATCGGGGGAAGATTGAATAATGTCACGGAAGTCAATAATGGCATTTTGAGAAGCACCAAGGGGCTGATCATTGATAGCGAGAACAATATCCCCCGCTTGCATTCCCGCTTGTTTAGCGACCGAATTTTCAGCAGTGAAAACTTCAGGAATAATTACCCCTTCTTGATAGTTAATTTGGGGAAACCCCACCGTAGCGACTTGGGTAACAAGCAAAAAATAGGCAAAAATTAAATTAGCAATTACTCCCGCACTAATGACGATAGCTCGATCGAAAACCGGACGATTGCGTAATAAATCAGGATCGTTATTGGCAATTTGACTATCGGGATCGTCATCAGGAAAACCAACGTAACCCCCTAAAGGAATGGCGCGGAGGGCGTATTCCGTTTCTTTACCTTGATATTTAGCTAAAGCTGGACCAAAACCGATGGAAAAGCGATTAACATGGATAGATTGCCAACGAGCAGCGGCAAAATGACCCAATTCGTGAACGACAATTAATAGGGCAAGTACACCGATCGCTATTAAAACTGACATGATGATCAAATTATAATGACTTAGCTTTTGTTTATTGTAAGCGATCCTCTTGGATAGATTTCAAAAAATCTGGAGTTATCGCTAATTTTTCGATCATTTATGATAGAAGTGATCTTAACTGCCTAATCTGACCTAACGGAGAGCGATCGATGCCTTTGAGTGAGCGCGCCCAGCAATTAATCCCAAAAGCGAGAATCATTAGTTTCGCTAATTGGCCCTATCAGCAAGCAGCGATCGCTATTTGGCAACAAGCGGATGAGCAAACTCGCTATCTCAGCGATAGCGATTTAGATACTATCGTCAATTTAGAGCCTGATTTACTTGTTTCTAGTCAACAAGCTCGAAAACTGCGGGATAATGCTAATTTTATCGTCGATAACGCCCGTCAGACTGTCTTCAGCCAATTTCCTACCATTCTTCAACCCGGGGGCGATCTTTATCCACCCCACCGCGCCGAAGCTTGTTGGCGTGATTTCTGGAACTTTTTACGCTGTATTACCTACGGTGTCGTCGGACAACAGATTCCCTATACCAGTGCCGAGGGATTGGAAAATATGCGTCTTCTTTACCAAGAATTGCAAGTACCATTAGGGGCGATGATTTCGGGTTTAGAAGCTTTAAAAGCATACAGTTTAGCGTATTTTAGAGACCCAGAAAAAACCGCAATTACTCCCTATTTTGATCACTTAATTACGGTTATGAAAAAGTTTTAAAACTGCGGCATTTAATCTGTGTTAAAATAATAAGGCCAACGGTTGAAAATGCCGCTCACCGAGGTTAAAACCCCGTTGAAACCCTGAAATCATCGGCGCAGGTGAGCCTCTGAGGGCCAGCCAAAACCTTGAGTGATCGCCCAGCGGGTTGAGGTAGTTTATAAAATAAGGGAGATTCTATGGATGCCAAAGCGAAATTATTAGAATTGATCGCTGGTAGAAATCGTGGACTCCTGGCCACGGAAAGCGACCGCGTGCGGATTTTAGCGGCGATCGAACAATTGGAGGATCACAATCCCCATCCCCATCCCCTCGAAGTTAAACAACTATTAGGGGGCAATTGGCGTTTGCTATTCACCAGCAGCCGCAACATTCTGGGAATAGATCGCCTACCTTTTTTGCAATTAGGGCAAATTTATCAATATCTCGACCTGAACAAGGCCAAACTCTACAATATCGCCGAAATTATCGGCGTACCTTGGCTAGAAGGGGCAGTAATCGTCTCCGCTACCTTTGAACCCACATCCGAGCGTCGGGTAATGGTCAAATTTGAGCGCTCGATTTTCGGTCTGCAACGTCTTCTCAATTATCATTCTCCCCAAGAATTTATCGAAGCGATCGAGAGTGGCAAAAAATTTCCTCCCCTCGATTTTTCTTTCAATAATCGCCAACAAACAGGTTGGCTCGATATCACCTATCTCGATGAAGATCTCCGCATCGGCCGCGGCAGCGAGGGCAGCGTCTTTATTCTCGCTAAGGAAAAAACCTAACTTACAGAGCTATTCAGGAGACTCCGAGACTCCGAGACAGCTTTTATGTATTCTCCCCACCTCCCCACTACCCCACCTCCCCACTACCCCACTACCCCACTACCCCACCTCCCCACTACCCCACACCCGACACCCCACTTGCTCCCCCAGATGAATGCCCCGATCGGTTAGAATCAAAATATGGGAAAAAAATTATTTATTTTCGGGAACCTTTACTGAATTCTCCCGTCCTCAAGCTCTGAGTGAGGAGTTTATATCCTTAGAGGAAATCCCATGAGTCAATCGATTCCAGCATCTTGGTCACTTGAGGCCAAAAAGTCTCAAAACCCCGTGTCCCCTGACAAACTCTCCAACTACGATCTAATTGCACGCTGTCAGGAAGGGTGCCAGCCCGATCGAGCAGCTTTTGCGGAACTGCTGCGGCGCTATCAAGCTCATATTGATAAATTACTCTATCATTTGGCTCCCGATTGGCAAGATCGCGCTGATTTGGCTCAAGAGGTCTGGATTCGCGTCTATCGCAATATTAACCGTCTCCATGAACCCCTCAAGTTCCGCGGTTGGTTAAGTCGCATTGCCACTAATCTTTTTTACGACGAATTGCGGAAACGCAAGCGGGTTAATCACCCCATTTCCCTCGATGCTCCCCGGCGCGTGGAAGATGGCGAAATCGATTGGGATATCGAGTCCGATTACCCCAGTCCCGATGAACATCTCACCACCCACGAATTCTACGATCAATTACAGGCGGCGATCGCTGATTTACCAGAAGCTTTTCGGACAACTATTATTCTGCGAGAAATTGAAGGCATGGCCTACGAAGAAATTGCCGAGATGACGGGAGTTTCTTTAGGAACTGTTAAATCCCGCATTGCTCGCGCTCGCGCTAAATTACAATCTGTTTTACAGCCCTATTTTACGGAAGGCTAAATAAAATTGTGGTGATTCGGCACTAACGGTCGAAATGAGGAGTCGTTAAATTTAACTAGCTCCGTGCTGGTAAAAAGTGATTGTATACCGATCGCTTCTGGTCGAGGTCAACCATGAATAATTATCAACCCGAAGACGTTCAATGGATCAAGTCTTTGTTACGTCACGATGACAGCGATTGCAACTCCGCAACCGAGGATATTTTATTCTTAGATGAGGATAACGAAGAAGCTCATCGTTTCGATTTAATTAGCGCCTATATTGATAACGAAGTAACGGTAGAGGAACGGAAGCTAGTTCAGCATTGGTTAGACCATGATGCTGCCGCTAAAAAACTCTATCAGCAGCTCTTGGGATTACAAACTAATTTAAAGCAAATTCCCGTACCGGCTACTATGGCCAGCGACCGATTGGCAGAACAGGTGTTCAGAAAAGTCGATGGTCAGCGTCGTCGGCAATATTATGTTTATGGTGGCGCAATTTTCACCGCTATGGCGATCGCTGTTGGCTCCTACTTCGTCTCGGGACGCAATGATCCCCTCTCCCAAATGGCGAGCAGTCCGAGCAGTATTAGCCAAGAGGGAGACCATTTGATGATTGCTCTTAACCATCCGATTATGGAGATTCCCGCAACGGAACAGCCAAAAGAGAATGGCCAAAGGTAAGGTCTATGGAGATAAATGCCAGCATTCTCGTGCGATCGCCCAATCTTCCGCCGTAGCAATTACCATCACTCGCACTTTAGATGTCTCGCTGGCGATATCCTCATCCCGGGGACGAGCGGCATTTTTAGCTAAATCTAACTCTAAACCCAAAAAAGGCCAGCCTTGACTGGCTTTTTCCCGTACTAAAGCTGAATTTTCGCCGATTCCTGCCGTAAATACCAACACATCCAACCCCTCTAGAGAAGCGATCATCGATCCGATTAAACCTTTCAGACGATGAATATACATCTCAAATGCTAATTTTGCCCTCTCGTTGCCTTCGGCCATCGCCGTCGTAATTGCCCGCATATCCCCAGAAATACCCGAAATTCCCTTTAAACCGGATTCTTTATTGAGTAAACTATTTAAACTATCGGGATTATATTGATATTCTCGCTCTAGATAAATCAGAATCCCTGGATCGATCGAACCGCTGCGGGTTCCCATCATCAATCCCTCTAGGGGAGTAAATCCCATAGTAGTATCGATACTTTTACCCCCCTTGACTGCCGATAGGGAAGCACCATTGCCCAGATGACAGACCACCATTTTCAACGATTCTAGGGGTTTTCCCAACAATTCGGCGGCCCGTTGCGAGCAGTACTGATGACTGGTGCCATGGAAACCATAGCGACGGATTCCCAGTTCACTCCATTGGTAGGGAATGGGATAAAGAGAAGACTCAGGAGGGATAGAACGATGAAAAGCAGTGTCAAACACTGCTACTTGAGGAACATCGCCCAAAACTTGCTCGATTGCCTCAATTCCTTCTAAATGAGCGGGATTATGGCTAGGAGCAAGGGGGATCAGCTTTTTAATCGTTTCTTTGACTGGGGGAGTGATCATGGTTGCCTGGGAATATTCCGTGCCACCATGGACAACTCGATGACCGACTATACTAATGTCGGCGAGGTTGGCTACTACCTTAGTTTCGCCAGTGACTAAGGTATCTAACATCCGAGCAATTCCTGCCGGACGGTCTTGACTAGAAAGATTAATTTCCTGTTTAATTCCCTTGGCTTTTACCGTTAAAACCCCGTAATCAGGGTTAACCGTCCAATCGATCCCCGCTTGCCAAATTGGTTGCGGAGGATGGCCGGGGAGAAACTCTAAATCGTACAAACAACTTTTTTGACTGCTCGATCCCGCATTTAAGACCAGAATTTTCATAAAAAAGCTCAATTAGGAGGTGGCTTGTGCTGATCATCGAAAATTTTGGGTCTGAAACCCCGTCGTAGAACGACGGCTTTACTGTTAAATATTAGCACATTTACGAAATATATGCTAGTGTGAAAGGACATGGAAAAAGCCTATTCGTTTCGATTTTACCCCACACCCGAACAAGAGTCGCTATTGCGGCGCACATTGGGCTGTGTAAGATTAGTTTACAATAAAGCTCTCCATCTCAGAACACAAGCTTGGTACGAAAGACAAGAAAGAGTAGGATATACTGAAACTTCTTCAATGCTAACTGATTGGAAAAAACAAGAAGAATTAGAGTTTTTAAACGAAGTTAGCTGTGTACCCTTACAACAAGGGTTAAGACACCTACAAACAGCTTTTACTAATTTCCTTGCTGGTCGTACTAAGTATCCTAACTTTAAGAAAAAACATCAGGGAGGAAGTGCCGAATTTACCAAATCTGCTTTTAAATTTAAAGACAAACAAATCTATTTAGCCAAATGCACAGAACCTTTACCTATTCGATGGTCAAGACAAATACCAGAAAGCTGTGAACCAAGCACAGTAACAGTCAGATTACATCCTTCTGGACGCTGGCATATTTCAATTAGATTTGATGACCCAACGATTAAGCCTTTACCAGTAACAGATAAAGCCATCGGAATTGACTTAGGAATTAGTAGCCTTGTGATTACCAGCGATGGAGACAAGGTATCTAATCCTAAGCATTTTAAGAAACATTATCAGAGGTTGCGAAAAGCACAAAAAAATCTTTCTAGAAAACAGAAAGACTCAAAGAATCGAGAAAAAGCGAGAATCAAAGTAGCCAGAATTCACGCTCAAATCACCGATAGCAGAAAAGACCATTTACATAAGCTAACCACTCAATTAGTTCGTGAAAACCAAACGATTGTGGTTGAGAATTTAGCCGTTAAGAATATGGTCAAAAACCCGAAATTATCTCAGGCAATATCTGATGTAAGCTGGGGAGAAAT
>NZ_JAPZRB010000023.1:0-1225 GCF_027531105.1 Microcystis sp. LE18-22.4A | reverse complement strand
AATTAAACGCGAAACTGTAGCTGTGGTGACGGCTAACATCTCCTCGGCGGACAATTGCGGTTGCTGACGGGTATCGGCGATCGCATCATGGGTATAGATGCCCACTTCTAAACAGGTTTCCCTCTTAAGTTCCTCGTCATAGGCTTCCAATTGTTGGGAAGCGGTAATCACCGCCGCCGGTCCAGTTTCACAACCCTTGCGATAGGTGGTGGTGGCCTCGTAGGGAATCGGCAGGATCACGGCCTTAGCTGTGGCGTAAGTGGCGATCGCTTCACTACCTAAAAATTGTTCGCTACCGGTGGCGCCAGACAATAACATGGGCAAGTCACAGAAAATTTTAGTCCAACCTTCTATTATAAATATTTTGACTATTTTTGTCTATTACAGCCTTTCTCATCAACCTGAACTGACCTCATACATATCTACTAATACTAAATCCGTTGAGTATAGGCTACATATCAGGAGAGGCACTCATGCAAGAGACACTCATGCAAAAGGGAGAATAAATAATCAGTTTTTAATAACCGGATTTGGTATAAGTAGGGAGGCACAATTATTTGTAGGATGGGTTAGCGGTAGCGTAACATGAACCGGCGTTGGGTTTCATGCTTCAACCCAACCTACGTTCATCTTATATTTAATTCCACCCACCTACTTATTGAGATAACTGCTGTAACGATAGCTTAACACCCTCTACCACTGTCAACCTAACTTCTAATTAGGTTGCTTAGGTTTTTCGAGTTGCTCTTTAACTAATTCTAAGGGAAGTTTTAACACTCTAGCAATTTGTTCGACGTTTAAGCCTTCTTTCATCAATTCTGTAGCGATTTCGAGTTTATATTCTTCAGCAATATTAGGTTTTTGTAACTGATTTTCTGGTAGTTGATTACAGATATTACCTTCGCTAATTTGGATTCCAAATACATTATTGTTAGCGACATTATAATAATATCTTCGCAGACTAGACCTAAGATTAGCTTTATTAACTTCTTCTCCTAGAATTTCCGATAAGGTTTTCCATAGCTTACCGGCTACATCCTTGACATATTTCTCGGAACGATGATGATTTTTAGCGATTTCTGTATATTTTTGGTGATTAATCACCCCTTCTAAGATTTCAGACTGAACATCATCTAAATTCTCTCCTGTATAGGAGAAGATGAGATTATCAACAGTTGTAATTAAAGAGTGAATATCAAAATTGTTCATTGTTAAACACAGAATC
>NZ_JAPZRB010000127.1:0-1475 GCF_027531105.1 Microcystis sp. LE18-22.4A | reverse complement strand
AGAGCAAGTTTCTTTGTTCTATGTTAAGATGTTGGTGGCTCATTTTTGGGTCTGATTTGTTTTTGTTAATGATCAGACAGTACCTGATGAGCCTTTCTTTGTCAACTCTTGAGGTTGATGCGTTTCATTTTTGAATTGGCGTTCTAAATAGAAAATGATGCGGCAATCATAACTACAGGAACAAGCTCTCAATTCCTGATATTTTCCCCTGAGACGATGAACCATTAAACTAGGCGCAAACATATCCTCTTGCATTAGCTTCAGTGTTTGCTCGACTTGTTTCCGCAACCGCGCATTGCGTCTAACAAACTTTTTCAGCGATCGCTTAAATCGTCTTCAGAATCCTCCAAATAACGATCTAACTCCGCGATTGCATCTTCTACCGTCATCGGTTGGAGATTACCAGTCCGATACTCTTTCAAACCCTCCTGACATTCTCTCAAAAACTCCTGTCTTCTTATCTCCACACATCGCTTTTTAACAATCTCGATTAAGATATCTTGTTGTTCCCTTGGTAATTGACTAACCAACTCCAGCGCGTTTTCAAAGGTAATCATATTGAACTCCCTTGTTAAATTTAATGCGATAACAGTCTGATTTAAGTACGAAGATCTGATCAATGACATGATTTTTCCCCTCGCTAACCTGACATTAGAGGAATCTTTGATAAACGTTTCCTAATCCAATCAGCTAATTCTTCCTCTGAGAGCTTACCAACAGCAAGATCGATCCATATCTGGTATTTTTCTTGACTAGAAGCTTGAAGATCGTAGCCATTGAGCCTGAGAAAAGTCCTCGTCACTACATAGGCCGTTCTCTTATTCCCATCTACAAAAGGGTGATTCTTGACAATCCCATAAGCTTAGGCTGCTGCCAAAGAAGCCATGTCAGGAGGCGACTCAGAATAAGCCAGAAGATTTTGCGGTCGGGAAAGTGCGCTTTCTAGCAACCCCTCATCTCGAATACCCTCTAATCCACCATGCTCGGCTATTTGGCGGTGATGAATCGCGAGAGCTACCCCATGAGCTATCCAGATTAGCTGGTTCATGAGCCTAAGTTGCCAGCTTTCTCAAAACATTCCAGTCTTCGCGCATCACTTCCTCCGCCACTTCCATTTGCTGAACAAATTCGGGGTCGTAGGGTGTAAGCTCAAAGCCATTCGGCGTTTCCAAGACGTAGAGCATATCGCCTTTACTAAGGCGCAGCTTCTCCACCAACTCTTTCGGGAAAATCACCCCCATAGAGTTCCCTACCGTTGTGACTTTTAACTTAATCATCGTTTTTTGACTGAGTAAATATATCAATTATAGCACCTCCCATATTTCCTGAATTTCGGTTCTTCGGTTTGTCCTATGCAACGGACAGGATTATAAGGAATGAAACTCTTATAGAGAAAGACATTTGGCGATTTTTGTCAATTATTTTCGAGCTAGAGCGAACTAATCAATTAAATCTATTGCCAGATAAGGATTTAG
>NZ_JAPZRB010000275.1:0-5910 GCF_027531105.1 Microcystis sp. LE18-22.4A | reverse complement strand
GACCTCTTGCATAAATCCGAAAACAAACGATAGAAACAATAATGGGAGGGACTTTCAGTTAATTATTTATTAGTAGTTGATAATCTTCAAAAATGTTGCTGTACAAGGATCGACTTAAGACTTTTGCAAGAGGTCTATTGTCAGCTTTACAGCCACTCTAAGATTGCGCTGTTGAGAAACCAAAAAACCAAGCATATTTTTCGAGGCAACCAAAAATGTTGAAAATTAACATAATTTCATCGTTATCTATGTTGTTAATTGGGTGTGTTTTACCATTTATTAATAATCAACAAGCCAAAGCATCTAGTTTTGCATTGAATTCATTCACTATCAAAACAATTGCAACTGGATTACTTAATCCTTATGGTATAACTACATATAATGATGATTTAATTGTCACCGTTAATGGTTCTTTACTCAGAATAGATACATTAGGTAATGTTCAAACAATCACTTCCTTAACAGCAGGCAGCCCTGCTGGTGTTTTAGTCAATAATTCTGAGTTTATTGTGGTTGAAAATCCTACTGCTTCACTTCTAAGAATATCTCAAGACGGAGTTACTACCACAATAGCGACAAACCTAGGTGATCCTGTTGGAGTTGCGATTCAAGAAAATTATTTTGTTGTAGGTGATTTTGGTTTAGGATCGGGTTCTCTCAAAAGAATCAGTCCTAGTGGAAATGTTTTAACTATTGCTTCAAATGGAGTCGGAGGTCCCACTGAACTTGTTGTCGATGGTGATAACTTTTGGATCACAGACTTTACATTTGGACGCTTGTTATTTGTTACAGCTAATGGCAATGTTACAGAAATTGCAACTGGATTGGGACAACCCTTAGATATTGAATTTGATGGACAATATTTCTTGATTACAGACTTTGCTGATGGTTTTAATGCACCTGGTAACGGACGAATATTAAGAGTCTCCAAAACAGGACAAGTGGAAACTTTAATAGATAATATTGGCAATCCGTCTGGACTAGCAATTGATGGAGATGACCTGCTATTTACAGATATTGTTGATGGAAGCGTTGCTAGAATTCGAGGAATTTTAGGTTCACAAAGTGTCCCTGAATACTCTTCTATTCCAGCGATTTTACTAATAGGGACTTGGGGATTAACTATCATCGTTAATTCGAGAAATTAAATCTGGTTCTTCCGAACTTACACTGTAGAAAATTCCCCAAGCTCCCTCTCCGCAAAGGGTTCTATAGACTCCAAAAGGGTTATATCTATTAGATCATGCGGGTTAAGCACCGTTTAGCTTATCAAGGCATCTTAGTAGTAGTATTATTGTAGCGGTGTGCAGTCGTATGAGGTACAGTGTCACGACCTATAAACCATGCTAGGCAAAGCTTGGTTTGTATCTCACTCAAGCGCTTACCGCTATAGAAGTAGGCTCACTACTGTCCCTGCTTAAGTTGGTAGCTGGACAGAAGAAACTAACATTAAAACTCAGCAAACAATATTTATGGCTAATGAATCACAAGAATTACCATCGGATTTTATTGAAAATGGGCTAAAAATCCTAAAAGTCCTAGAGACAGCTTACAAACACCCTGAAAATTATCCAGTTTTATCCAGTCCTTTGTCCTTAAAACAGAAACTTTTGCATTTAGAGCAACTGCCTCAAGATGGTGATGAGAGTTCACATATTATCAATGAAGTCATTCAAACCATTTTCAGTGGTTATTGTAATGTCAGTCATCCCCAATACTATGGTTATATCTCTCCTAAACCTTTACCCATTAGCGTACTGGGAGATCTATTAGGGGAAGGATTAAACCAAACCCCTGGGGCTTGGCGTGCAGGTCCTGCTGCCACACTTATAGAAACGGAAACTTTAGGGTGGCTCAGTCAATTTATTGGTTATGAACATAATGTTTGTAGAATTCCCAACGGAATATTTACCAGTGGCGGATCCATGGCTAATGCTAGCGCCTTAAAACTTGCACGAGACTCCATTCTCGGTCGGAAGGTACAAGATGAAGGTTTAGCAGAGAGTCGGTTCAAACCCACAGTTTATATGTCACAAGAAGGTCACTTTTCTATCTGGAAAGCTCTAGATTTTTTGGGACTAGGGAGAAACTGCTTGCGGCGCATCGAAGTGACAGAAGATGCAAGAATCGATCTCCATCAATTGGAAGAACAAATTCAAAAAGATATTAAGGATGGATATAAACCAATTTGTTTAGTGGGGACTGCTGGTACAAGCGCAACAGGTGCAGTCGATCCTCTTAAATCTTTGGCTAAGATGGCTAAAGATTATGATCTATGGTTTCATGTAGATGCGGCAGCGGGTGGCGTTTTTGCTAATCTTCCTGAAACTCGTCAGCATTTTCAAGGAATCAACCTGGCTGACTCCGTAACGCTTGACCCTTGTAAATGGTTATTTGTTCCTTTTGGTATTGGTTGTTTACTAATTAAAAATGGCTCTGAATTACTAAAAAGTTTTCAAGCAAGTAGTCACTATTGGGAAGACCTGTCTGAGCCAGATTTGTTTCAAATGGGACTCCCAGGAACTAGACAATGGCGGTCTTTAGGACTGTGGATGGCGTTTAAATATCTTGGGTGTCATGGCTATCACCAATTATTAAGTAATACTCTATCTGTTGCTAATTATCTTGCTGAAACTGTCAAATCTCATCCCGATTTAGAACTCCTACAAGAACCTACTTTGCCCGTGTGTTGCTTCCGCATCGTTAACACAACACATTCTTTATCCCTCAACGAAGTTAATCATCGTGTGAAGGAGCTAGTAGGAGAAAAAGGCAATCACTATTTCACCACTTTAGACTGGCAGGGAACTAAATTTTTCCGTATTTCTATCAATAACTTTGAAACAAAAAAAGAGCATATGAATAGTTTAATCCAAACAATTATTAGTCAGTTTCATTGTCTGAAATCCTAAATTCCGTACTAAAAAACAAGGATAAAGAAAATAAGAAAGGTTCTTCCGAACTTACACTGTAGAAAATTCCCCAAGCTCCCTCTCTGTCCAGCAATGCTCTAAAGCTGATAAATATCAATCTAACAAAAACTCAAAGCCTTACTATACAAACTTTACAAGCATGAGTTGTTAATAGTTTTGCATGACAGATTCGGTAGAGACTGTTAACTTAATTTTATCACAAGAGGGAAATTTAATCTCTCTAGGCGAACGCCTGTTCTCGTTAGCTTGTATGTAAAGTTTTATGTACGGATTCAACATTTCTGGTCTAGACTGATAAGTACCTAAGCAAAATTAATTACACATATCTGACCACGGCTCTCTTGGATTTGGTGGGTAAAATGTATTCTAAGATACATTCCTCCTAGAGAGGGGGTGGAAGGAACCACAGAGACACAGAGGACACAAAGATCGATCACTTCTATGGTAAGTTAAGCTGATCACACAGAACCTAGAAGAGCCTGACCACCTCTTGCCTCTTGCCTCTTGCCTATCTTCACTAGGAAATTAATTTTGCACGACTATAGTCATTTTAAATAAGTATGATACAAGTAAAAAATAGGGTAAAATAAGGATAAACAAGCAACCCATACAGAAAAATGTCCTATAGCCTAGACTTGAGAAAAAAAGTAATTGATTATGTAGAGAATGGAGGAAGCATAACCAAAGCCGCCGCTCTATTTAATATAGGAAGAGCCACAATATATAGATGGCTGAGTAGGGAAAAACTAGAAGCAACAAAGGTAAAACACCGTCAGAGAAAGCTGGACTGGAAAGCACTGTCAAAAGATGTCCAAGAAAATCCCGAAGCAAGATTAAGAGACAGAGCCGAGAAGTTTGGAGTGAGACCAAGTGCCATTTGCTATGCCTTAAAAAAAATGAAAGTTACCAGAAAAAATAAGGAACTTCGTTATAAAGAAAGAAACTGAGAAGAAAGAATGAAATACTACAGAGTGCTGAGAGAATTGATTAAAATCTATGGAAGTGAAAGCCTTGTATTTATTGATAAGTCATGGTTTGAAGAATTTCAAGCCTGTTTTTATGCTTGGTCAAAAAAAGGGAAGAAAGTCTTTGGAGATAGACAAGGAAAACGAGGAAAAAGAGAGAACCTTGTCGCTGGGAGAAGAAAGGGAAAAAAAGACTTTATTGCACCGATGGTATTTACGAGAAGCCTGAATGCCGAAGGTTTTGAAGGGTGGTTATCTTGATATTTATTGCCCTCTCTAACCATAACATCAGTACTAATTATGGATAATGCACCAATTCATCGGAAGACAGTGATTAAACAACTGGTAGAGGAAGCAGGTCATCAGGTAGTTTTTTTGCCAAAATACTCTCCTGACTTAAATGATATCGAACATGATTTTAGTGCATTAAAGAGGGCAAGAATGTATGCTCCTGTGGGGACACCCCTTGATGAAATTATTCGTACTTATTGTGTCGCCTAGTGTCTCGTTCTTATTTGAAATAACTATACTTAGTCTGTTCAGCAAAATATGGCATAGAACGAGTTAGTTAGGACGCTTTCAATTTTCAAACTCTTATCGGTCAAGGGTTTCAGCGATTGATTGTCCTAACCACCCCTCTCTTTGCTATAGTAGTCTGTCAAGTTTGAATTGAGGGATAGAGTTTTTTTAATTTAATACGAGCATCAGCAGTAGTAAATCTCCAGTCAACTGAATTTGACTTTTCATTTCGATTTTCTTCCCATGCCTTAATTTCTTGTTTTAAACTATCCATGTCTGGGATACGACGCTCGAGACATTGACGATTCAAAACGCTCAACTCAATTTCTGCCATATTTAACCAGCTGCCATGTTTGGGAGTGTAATGAAATTCGAGTTTATCTAAAATTCTCTTGGCCTCTTCCGGTTCAAAGGCTTTATATAATGAGGCTTTTACATGAGTATTTAAGTTGTCTTGAATTACTCTAATTTTCTGGGCATCCGGATAACGCTCATCAACCAAATATTTCATTTGGTGTGCATAATCGCTCGCCGTCCTTTGTTGTGTAACTTCTACATGTCGCCAACCTTGTAATGGTTCAAAAAACATAAACATATTGGCTACACCATTACGCTCATATTGATAGTCATACCTTTCTGGTTCTCTCGGTTCGGCTGGTATTTTCTCTTTTGTTTCTTTGACTAATTGTTTACAACTCTCATCAAAACACAGCCAGGGATTTTGCTGGTCATACTCACTATGATAAATATCCAAGACATCTTCCATGGCACAGACAAACTCCGCTGATTCTTTTGGGGGAATGACCCATGATTGATTCAGCCATGGTTTCAATTCATTTTTTTTAAGGTTTTTCTGATGGTTTCTCGTGATATTTTTTCCACATATTCAAGTTCGACCATTTTATCTGCCAGCATTTGAAGTGTCCATTTTGCTCGTCCCGTTGGTGTTTCACTACAAGCGATGGCAATCAGATATGCTTCCTTTTCCCCATCGATAATTTTGGCACGGCGATGTTCTTGCTTTTTTCGAGTTAATGATGATTCAATTCCTGACTCGACAAATCTTTTTCGTACTCTCTCAATGGTGGCTTGAGCAACATTTAAGGCTTCACTAATTTTCGAGTCAGTCCAACCACCTTCCTGTTGATTGACATCTGCTAAAAGTAGTATTCTGGCATGGTTCATTTTGTAAGCTGCTATTTTTCCTTTCTTGGTTAGCTGCTCGAGTTCAGTTCTTTCGGAGTCTGTTAGATCTACAATATATTTTTTCTTCGGCATTTTTTTGTCTGAAGTTGGATAACTTCTTCCAGATTAGCTCTTTTTTTATCCCTCAAAACAAAATTGATGCTCTAATAGTGGGACTTAGGCGTTTTCGGTCAGCAAAAAAGGCTCAAACCATTACGGGACAAAGGGTTAACCTCGATTTATGATTTTCCTTGATATATCTGGGTTTCAGCGATTTTGGGCTTCTCGAAGTAAATCCCAAGCGGGGA
>NZ_JAPZRB010000076.1:0-14182 GCF_027531105.1 Microcystis sp. LE18-22.4A | reverse complement strand
GTCGAGGGAATCAACAATAAACTTAAACTAATAAAACGGAGAGGCTATGGCTTTAGAAACTTTCGGAATTTTTGGGTTAGAAGTATGTTATCTTGGCATCTTGTCTGTTGATTTAGCATAAAGGGTAACGAAGAGCCAATTAATTCCTGTCTCACATAGGGGGGATTTGCTACCTGAATATCAAAACCTCCCTCCGCTAATACCTCGGCAAACTCCACCACCCAATCAAACCCTTTTGAGATAGCTTCCTTTTCACTCGCAATCACAGAAGCACTGCCATGGGTTAATAAAGCAATCTGTTTCTTAACCTCATTAATCTCCTGTTCAAGACTTTGTTTATCACTGCCTAAATGCGCTCTTAAATACTTGGCTTTAGCTTCCCTAAACCGATGGATAAACTCCTCGCGCACCATCCCAGAACCTTGGGGATTAGGAGCAGTTAGACTATCTCCTGTTTCGATTTTAAACTTCAAATTGGGTAGCGGTGGCGGATTGTCTCCCTCATATTCAACCGCTAAGGAAAGCCATAACCTTAAGCGAGCAATATTAACCGCAAAAGGATCGATATCAACTCCATAGATATTAGTTTCAATAATCTCTAACTTGCGCTGATAAACCGTTTTATAATCAATACCTTTAGTGGCAAATAAACACTGACGCAAATCTAATAACTCATGCAACATTCCCAATAAATAAGCTCCACTTCCACAGGCAGGATCACAGACTTTGACCTGTTTTAAGGTTTCTAAAACTGCCTCTGGATTATTTAAGTTAATAGCATTATATTCGTCAACAAAAAGCTCAATCGCTTCTTTGTTTTCAGAAGTTAACTTACTGCTTAAATATCCCTTCAACGCCTCCCGACACATAAAAGAAACAATCGGTTTAGGTGTGTAATAACTGCCTGATTCATGTCTTCCCGTGACTAATTCCTCAAATACTTTTCCCAACATTTCTGGGTCCACTGCTACCTCCACATCAAGGGGTGTACTCTCAGTTACAGTGAAATTAAAATTACTAAAAAGGCCCTGTAAGATAACATCGATCGCCTGATCGGGTACTATTATATTAGGATTGCGGTCATCTTCATCCTGTTCAAATAATCCCCCATTAAGATAGGGAACTGTGCCGATTATTTGCCGAAGAAAACCACCGTTATTGATACCAATAATATCCGTTTGTTGGGGATTATTCAGTCCCGTAAAAAACAGATGAGTCAAGCGATTATGATAAAAGTTTTTGTGCGAGGTGCTGTTATCATTCTGATAATCCTGCCATAATGTTTCTAGATAGTCTGTTTGTTCGTTAAACTTCAGCCAACCCTTTTTCTGGATAAAAACAATAAACATCAGGCGATTAAATAGCTTCTGAGTAAATAGTCTTCTCTGGTCAGCATTAGGGATAGTTTTAGTAATTAATTGCTCAACTTTTTCAAAGACCGAGCGATACTGTTCAAAAAATTTCTTAGTAACTTTCTCAACATCAAAAGCTTCATCATGACGTTCCTGAATCGCTAAAGGAGACTCGGAACTAATATTATCTAAATCCAGTAAACTTAGGCGTTCTGTGGCGGTTCGTAACTGTTCCCCCGGACCCACTGTAATTCGCCGCAAAACTTGCCGTTTTTCTTGTTTAACATCATATTTAACATTGATAAAATGCCACCGTTCTTGGTGGAAATCAGAGAAAACAAAGAGAGTGTAGGGATGGTTTTTTAGCAGTTGAGTAACGACAAGACGCTCTAAATTGAGCAGCAGTTGCTTAGAGTTGAGACGAGCATAAATAACCTGAAAATCTTCCCCCCCAGAAGCTAATAAAATTGGATCTTCTGCTAATGCTTCTACTGCTTTATCTGGCCAATTGCGTCGGGACAGGGTTTGATTTTCTCGCTCGTAATTTAACTCAGACCAGAATAATTTTTTGAGCGCATCCAATCCTCTCAGGGATGAAAGAAGGTCATAAACTGACTGCCGAAGTTCAATATCACTCATAAGTTTTCTCACGACCTCTCATTTAGGTTTACTTTCTCTAGGTAGCTGGTTATAAATCCCCCCTTGATCCCTAGGGTTGATTCATGGCAGGGTTGATTCATGGTAGGGTTGATTCATGAATCAACCCTACCCTTAATAAGGGGGGTGTCTGATTTTAACACCTAACTATTTAGGACTTTTGCCACTTCAGTTAAATTGTATCGGGATCGATGCCTAATTCTCGTAGTTTTTGTGCTAATTTTTCCTTAGCCTGACCTTCCCTTTCTTTCTCTAAAAGAGCCTGTTCTTTCTCTAAAATAGCCTGTTCTTTTGCCTGTCTTTGCTGTAATTCGGCTTCTTGAGGAGTGGGGACTAATTGACCATCGGCGGTAAAATAACGCAGTTTACGGTCAAATATCCCTAAATATAATCCTAACTGTTCACTCCAGAGATAACCCTGTTCATTGGGAGAAATGGCTTGATATTGTCCCTCAATTAGTCTAAATCCTTGCAATTCTAAAGTATTGGGATCGAACCAAAAATAATTAGGAGTGCGAAAGGTATTTTGATAGAGAATTTTCTTGTTATTGCGGTCAATATTAGCCGTAGAATCGGAGAGAATCTCGACAATTAGATCCGGATATTTACCCTGTTCTCTCCAAACCACCCAACTTTTGCGGGGACGCTTTTCGGTATCTAAAACCACAAAAAAATCGGGACCCCAGAAATCGCGCTTTTTCAGTTGTTCTTCGTTGTAGTAGATGGTTAGATTTCCCGAAGCGTAGTAATCACTCCTCTCGCGCCATAATAATTCTAGACAACTAAGGAGAATGATGATCTGTTGCAGATGTAGATCACTTTCCAATGGTGGTTCATCACTCCATAAATCTGTGGGGAGATAGGTGACATCTGGGATAATGTCTAGGGCTGTCATGACTTTTTCCAGGTATTTTAGGATTGATTAATTGTAGCTTTTTTCTAACAATTGCAGAGATAGGGCGGGGTGGGATTTTAGCCAATAACTTAATCCTAGACCCTTGACCGATCGCCTTCCGTACCTTATCCTAGCGCCATCGCCAAATATGTTAAAACTTCTATACAATGGCCCCCAATAAGCCCGATAACAACGATGACTGAAACCCTAATTCAACCCACAACCCTAGTAGAACTCTTACGTTACCGCGCCACGGCACAACCAGAGAGCCATGCCTACACTTTTCTTATCGATGGTAAAAAAGAAACCCCACCTTTAACCTACAGTGAACTCGATCGCCAAGCAAGAGCAATCGCCGCCTATTTGCAAAAATACCAGGCCCAAGGGGAACGCGCCCTATTACTCTATCCTCAAAGTTTAGAAGTAGTGGCCGCTTTTTGTGGTTGTCTCTACGCGGGAGTGATTGCCATTCCCGTCCCCCCACCGGAATCGGGACGACTTAAGCGCACTCTGCCCCGTTTACGAGCAATTGTCAAGGATGCTAATGCCACCTTTGCCCTAGTTACCGAAAGTATTCTGACTCTTATTGAAGGTGTTAAGGAAGAATTTCCAGAATTCGACCAAATGAAATGGATTACTACCGAAAGTATTGATATTTCCCTGGCGGATCAATGGCAAGATCCCCAGGTGGATAAATCGGCGCTTGCTTATCTGCAATATACCTCCGGTTCGACTAATATCCCCAAAGGAGTGATGTTAAGTCATTTTAACCTGATGCACCATTGCGGTTACTTGCAAAAAGCTTGTGGTTACGAACCGGATAGCGTTACCCTCACTTGGATGCCCTATTTCCACGATTACGGGTTAGTCGAAGGTATCACCGTCCCCCTCTACAACGGTACACCCTGCTATCTCATGTCTCCCTTTGCTTTTATTAAGCGTCCGATGCAGTGGTTAAAAAATATTACTAAGTACAAAGTTACTCATAGTCAGGCCCCCAACTTCGCCTATGATCTTTGTACTCGCAGGATTAAAGCTGCCGATTTAGCGGAATTAGACCTGAGCAGTTGGCAGGCCGCAGGAAATGCCGCCGAACCGATTAATCCGAAGGTCATGGCCAAATTTGTCGATACTTTTGCAGATTACGGCTTTTCTTGGCAAACTTTCGCCCCTGCCTACGGATTAGCTGAATATACCCTCTTGATTTCCAATAAACCCAAGGGAACCACCCCAATTATCACCGCTTTGGATGCAACCGCCTACGAACGCGGTAAAATTGTCCCTGTAGGTTCCGATCGAACCACGGGAGTTAGATCCGTCCCCAGTTGTGGTCGTCGCGTCTGTGATACCCGTATAGCTATGGTTAATCCCGATACTTTCACCCTTTGTGCAGCCGATGAAGTGGGCGAAATTTGGGCCAGTGACCCCAGTATGGCTGCTGGATATTGGCAACGGGAAGACGCAACCAAAGAGACTTTTCAAGCTTATCTTGCTGATACAGGAGAAGGACCGTTTTTACGCACGGGAGATTTAGGTTTTCTTCTCGATGGGGAATTGTATATCACGGGACGGATTAAGGATTTAATTATTGTCCGTGGCAGTAATCATTATCCCCAGGATTTAGAATGGTCAGTACAGCATCTTAATGAGGTTTTTCGTCCCGATTATGGTGCGGCTTTTTCTATTGAAGATAATGGGGAAGAACAGTTAGTTATTGTCCAGGAATTGGAACGTCGCAGCGGCGAATTAGATACGGCCAAATTAATCGCCGATATCCGTCAGGAAATCGCCGAAGAACACGAAATTATGACCCATGCCATTGTTTTAGCTAAATCGGGAACAATTCTCAAAACTGCCAGTGGCAAAATTCAACGCCGCGCTATTAAACAGAATTTTCTCAATGGCAATATGAGTATTATCGATGCTTGGTCAGAAAATCCTCAGTTAGTTAGTAAATTCGATCGCTCTATTTCTGCAACAGAAGCATAGTTTTTCGGGTGGGCAATGCTCACCCGATCGAGGATAACAGAGGCAGGGGGCAGGAGGCAGGGGGCAGGGGTAGGGTTGATTCATAGTAGGGTTGATTCATAGTAGGGTTGATTCATGAATCAACCCTACCCGTTGGGGGCGTGGCGCCGCCCCCAAACCCCGGAGCGCATTAGTTTTTCGGTGGTATGCTTACAGACGGCTGCTGATATATCTGTAATAATTTAAGAGTCACTCCACTTGCATTTGAACAGAAAAAGTAAGGGCGAAGCATTCGGATAGGAAATCTACAGTTTCAGCGATAGGTTATCGCTCGAATGCTTCGCCCCTACAGGACCCTTGACTTGTGGGGAAAGGTAGAAATTAATAGGCAAATAATCCCGATATTAATAAAGACATCAGCCAGATTAAAAACAGGAAAATTAATCAATCTAAAATCGAGAAAATCCACCACATAACCAAACAAAAAGCGATCGATGCCATTGCCGAAAGCCCCTGCTAAAATAAAACCGTAGGCTAATTGTTCCCAACGATTTAAATGCGGTCCAAAGTAAGCAAAAGCCATTAATCCCAAACTAACTAATAAGGATAGCCATTTTAGCCAACCAACACCGCCCCGAAAAGCACTAAAAGCCGCCCCAGTATTAATCACATAGGTGAAATGAAAAACCCCCGGAATAATCGGGAAAGTCTCACCAATTTGCTCAAAACTCTGCACGGTTATATACTTAGTTACTTGGTCTAAAATTAGACCAAGCACCGCCACTATCCAAAACCAGCGATTCTTTTTTAACATTGGCTGTGGCATCAATAAAATAATAATTTACGGAAGAAAAAGGCAATAATTACCACCACACAAATTACTACTAACTGCCCTAAAAATGGCCAGACTGAATAATTCATAAATAGGGTGGGCAAACTATCGGGAAAGGTGATTTGACTGGCTTGGGGCTGAAAAATCGACAATCCCAGCATATATAATAAACCGCACAGATGAATAACTAACAAACCGGCAAAAGCACTTAAAGCCAGGGTTTCTATCTTGGCGCGCCAGCGAAAAGCCAGCCAACCACACAGCCATGCCCCCGGCATAAAGCCTAAAATATAGCCAAAACTGGCTTCTTTCAGATAACCCATTCCCCCACCCTGGGCAAACACGGGCAACCAAGTTAAACCGAGAAAAATATAGGCCACCTGGGCGAGAAGCCCGGCATTTTTGCCCCCCAGACAGCCCGTTAATAATACTGCGCCAATTTGGTAAGTTATGCCCAGTTTTTGCGAAGATAGACCCGCATCCGACCAACTAGCTAGGCTGACTGGAACAAATGTACTAAAAATTGTCAGCAACAAACCAATCAAAGCCCAGAGTAACTCATTGGGAACCGATACGGAAGTGCGCCGCGGCGGAGATTCTCGTCCTCGACGTGATTTAGGTTGCCTGTTGGGGTTGGTATTCACCGGGGATGGGGGCTTCTCCTCCTATTAAACTAAGATCAGCCAACATCGCCTGATCCTGTTGGGGGGGTTGTCCTAGAGTGGTCAAATAATGTCCAATCAGCATAGCATTAATTCCCGATTTTAGCCCCAGATTTTGCAATTCTCCCATGACTGCCTCTCGTCCCCCGGCATAACGGAGGATTTGTTGGGGCAAGATAAACCGGAAAATAGCGATCGCTTTTAGGGCAGTCAAGGGATCCAGTTTGGGTAAATGACCTAGAGGGGTGCCACTTCTGGGGTTTAATAGGTTAATCGGCACTGATTCCACTTCTAATTCCGCCAGGGAAAAAGCTAAATCAATGCGATCGGTCCAACTTTCCCCCATACCGATAATTCCGCCCGTACAAGCCTGAATTCCCGCCGCTTTCAGGTTTTTTACCGTTTCTACCCGATCCTGCCAACTGTGGGTGGAGACCACGTTAGGATAAAAATTCTCGGAAGCTTCCAGATTGTGATTATAACGGGTAACTCCGGCTTCTTTTAAGGCCTGGGCTTGGGGGAGGGTTAACTCTCCGAGGGCGCAACAGGGTTTAATCTTGGCCGTTTCGATGATTTCTTGAACTGTGGCCAGTATTTCCTCGAATTCCTGCGATTTAGGGCTATTATACTTTAATCCCCGGCCTTGACTAACTAAACAGAAGCGTTTGGCCCCCGCTTCGGCTGCCGCTTTCGCATGGCTGACGATTTCCTCGCGACTTTTTAAACCGTAGATAGGCGAATCTTGTCCGGGATGGTGGGCGGATTGGGAACAAAAACTGCAATTTTCCGAACAACTTCCCGATTTTATGTTGATAATGCTACATAAATCCACCGTATTACCACAACAGGCCTGACGAATGCGATCGGCAGCCTCACATAAGCTGAAAATATTTTCCTGACCTTCGATCGCAGTTAAAGCTAGGGCCTCTTGCTGACTGAGTCGATCGCCGGCGATAATCTGATTAGCCCTAGTCTGTAACCAGTTTTTTAAGGCTTCTCCCTTCATGGGGATAGATTGAGTAGCGGTGTTTGTAGAGACTTGTACCACGTCGTTTATGCTCTGACTAAGTTAGGCTCATCTTATCATTATTCAGTTACCGAGGAAAGATTAATCAAAAAATTTAGAAAAAAATACCCTTTTGTGCTAGACTACCCGCAAAAGTTATATTGTCTCCGATTTTATGAAAGTTATTCCCACGGAAATTCCTGATGTTTTAATCATTGAACCGCAAGTTTACGGAGACGATCGAGGTTTTTTCTTGGAGAGTTTTAATCAGAAAGATTTTCGAGAAAAAACTGGGGTTAATACCACTTTTGTCCAGGATAATCACTCTATGTCCTTAAAAAATGTCCTGCGAGGATTACACTATCAAATCCCCAATCCCCAGGGTAAACTGGTGCGAGTAGTGAACGGTAGTGTTTTTGATGTGGCAGTGGATGCGCGTCAAAGTTCCCCCACTTTTGGGCAATGGGTAGGCTGTGTTTTAAGTGCGGAAAATAAACGTATTTTCTGGGTCCCGGAAGGTTTTGCCCATGGTTTTCTAGTCCTCTCCGATCGAGCCGAATTTCTCTACAAAACCACTAATTATTATTATCCCCAATACGAAAAAACTATTTTATGGAATGATGCCGATTTAGGGATTGACTGGCCTCTAGAGACTCCGCCGATTCTCTCCCCTAAAGACCAAGCTGGACAACCCTTTAAATCCGTGGAAGTTTTCCCCTAAAGACAATGAAAAAAGTTTTACTAATTGGTGCTAAAGGTCAAGTGGGACAAGAGTTGCAAGTAACTTTACCATTCTTGGGCGAAGTTATTAGTATCGGTCGAGAAGAACTAGATTTAACTAACTCGGAAAAAATCGGCCAGTTAATTAGGGAAATTCACCCCGATTATCTGGTTAATGCCGCCGCTTATACGGCAGTGGATAAAGCCGAAACCGAGCCAGAATTAGCCTATTCTATCAATGCTACAGCCCCGAAAATCATGGCGGAATCTGCCGAGAAAATTCAAGCTAAATTTCTCCATATTTCCACCGATTATGTGTTTGATGGTCGAAAAAATACCCCCTATCTAGAAACCGATCTAACTAATCCTTTAGGGGTTTATGGACAATCAAAGTTAAGGGGAGAAGAGGAGATTAAAACTGTTAATTCTCAGGCAATTATCCTGCGGACTGCTTGGGTTTACGGCAGTTATGGCAAAAGTAATTTTGTCAAAACCATGCTGAGATTAGGCAAGGAAAGAGAGGAGTTAAAAGTAGTTGTTGATCAGGTGGGAAGTCCCACTTGGGCCAAAGATATCGCCGCGGCCATTACTCAGCTTTTAATTAATGTCGACAATCCCGCAGGAATCTATAATTTTACTAATAGCGGTGTTGCCAGTTGGTTTGATTTAACTAAAGCGATTTTTGAGGAGGCAAAAATCAGCGGTATTCCCTTAAAAATTCAGAGAGTAATTCCCATTACTACTGCTGAATATCCTACCCCAGCAGTGCGTCCGGCCTACTCGGTTCTTTCTGGTCAAAAAATCTCGCAACAATTGGGTTATATTCCTCCCTATTGGCGGGATTCCCTCAAAGCTATGCTCAACCAACTATTTAATCTTTAAAACTATGAAAGCACTAATTTTATCCGGTGGTAAAGGTACGAGGTTACGTCCCCTAACCTATACTGGAGCAAAACAGTTAGTTCCCGTTGCCAATAAACCAATTTTATGGTATGGAATCGAGTCAATTGTCGCCGCAGGAATTACCGATATTGGCATTATTATCAGTCCCGAAACCGGGGAAGAAATTCGTCAGACCACGGGCAGTGGTGAACAGTTTGGGGCTAAGATAACTTATATTCGCCAAGAACAACCAGCTGGATTAGCTCACGCGGTCAAAACTGCCCAATCTTTCCTAGTAGATTCCCCCTTTATTATGTACTTGGGTGATAACCTAATTGAGGATGATTTATCGCCCTTTTTAGACTCTTTCCAAAAACAGTCCCTTGATGCTTTAATTCTCCTGCGAAAAGTGTCTAATCCTAGTGCTTTTGGGGTGGCAAAAGTAGATGAAACCGGCAAAGTTTTATACTTAGTCGAAAAACCCAAAGAACCTCCCTCAAATTTAGCTTTGGTGGGGATTTATTTTTTTGCCCCCACCATTCATCAAGCGATCGCATCTATTCAACCTTCAGGCCGGGGTGAGTTAGAAATTACCGATGCTATCCAAGAATTAATCAATCAAAATAAAGCAGTAGAAGCCAATAAACTACTGGGTTGGTGGTTAGATACGGGTAAAAAAGATGACTTATTAGAGGCAAATCGGATTATCCTTGATACCAGTCTAGAAATCGCTTTGCAGGGAGAAATTGATGCTAATAGTCAGGTGATCGGACGGGTACAAATTGGTCAGGGTAGTAAAATTATTAATAGTACCATTCGCGGCCCTGTCATTATTGGAGAAAATTGTCACATTGAGAATTGTTTTATCGGTCCCTATAGTAGTGTGGCTAATGGAGTAAAATTAATCGATGCCGACATAGAACACAGTGTTATTCTCAAAGATGCCACGATTATTGGCATTCATCAGCGCATAGTTGATAGTGTTATTGGACGACGGGCAAAACTAGAAATTGCCCCCCAACGTCCAAAAGCTTTACGCTTTATGATCGGGGATGATTCCCATGTAGAATTAGTGTAGTTAATGGGGATTAACTGCCCCTTTAATTAGGGTTTGCGGCAAAAAGTTTTTCCTGGGTGTAGGGTGTAGGATTTTACCGATTTTCAGGGAAAAAGTGCCTGAATTTTCCCCCCAATCACTGCAATCGCTGGCACTTTTTGAGGGGAAAAAAGTCTAAAAGCCTTATCCAACAAGGTTTTTAGATTTATTCAGCCAACCCTAACTATGTTATAATTAATAGTCTGACCTATTTTACCGTTCTAGAACTATGACGCAACAGTATCGCATTACCCTACTACCCGGCGATGGCATCGGGCCGGAAATCCTCGCTGTCACCGTAGAGATACTGAAAGTCATCGCTAAAAAATTTGACCTCCAGTTTGACTTCCAAACCGCTTTAATTGGAGGGGCAGCCATTGATGAAACCGGCAGTCCCCTCCCCGAAGCAACCCTGAGCGCCTGTAAAAATAGTGATGCTGTTCTCCTGGCCGCTATCGGGGGTTATAAATGGGATAATTTGCCCCGGCAGCAAAGGCCAGAAACGGGATTATTAGGCTTAAGATCTGGCTTAGGTCTTTTTGCTAATTTGCGTCCTGCCACCATTTTTCCGCAATTAATCGACGCTTCTAGTCTCAAACGGGAGATTATCGAGGGAGTGGATATCATGGTCGTCCGGGAATTGACCGGGGGTGTCTATTTCGGTCAACCGAAGGGGATTTTTGAGACAGAAACGGGAGAAAAATGCGGTGTAAATACCATGGTTTACTTGGAATCGGAGGTGGACCGCATCGCTAAGGTAGCCTTTGAAATTGCCCAAAAACGCGGCAATAAACTCTGTTCCGTCGATAAAGCTAATGTTCTCGATGTTTCCCAACTCTGGCGCGACCGGATGACGAAAATGGCCGCTAATTATCCCGATGTGGAACTTTCCCATCTCTACGTCGATAACGCAGCCATGCAGTTAGTCCGGGCCCCCAAGCAATTTGATACTATCGTCACGGGCAATTTATTCGGTGATATTCTCTCCGATGAAGCGGCCATGTTAACCGGTAGTATCGGAATGTTACCCTCCGCTAGTTTAGGGACTGCTGGGGTGGGAGTTTTTGAACCCGTCCACGGTTCGGCCCCAGATATCGCCGGCCAAGATAAAGCCAATCCGATCGCCCAGATTCTCAGCGCTGCTATGATGTTAAAATATGGGCTAAATCAGCCTTTAGCGGCAGCATCGCTGGAAAAAGCCGTAGAAAAAGTCTTAGCTCTCGGTTATCGTACCGGAGATATCTTCTCGGAGGGTATGACCTTAGTGGGATGCCAAGCTATGGGCCAGGCCATCCTAAAAGTTTTAGAATCCTAACAAAAGTGGCATAATTCGGAAATCGTCATATACCATTAGTTTAATAAATACGTCAATTTAATCGTGGGGAGACGAGTGCTATGGTAGCCCTATCCGAGAAAACAGAACAACAACGTGTCGATATGGAAATCCCAATTTTGTTAGATCCTACTGTCTTACGGGCGGCCAGACGCATTTATCGCATCTACTGTACCCTCAATAGCAGAGTTAGTAAACGTCCTTTTGGTGTCGCTATTAACCGCAACAATCATCGGGGCCAATTAATTTTTAACAATAAACCGATTCTTCTCCCCGGGGAATGTTTCGTCCCGATTAAGCAAATCGAATCGGAAGCCTATTAATTTTTGTGAAGATTTGCCCTGAATATCTTGCCAAACGTCAGCTAATACCCACTGGCGTAATTTTTTGTCTAATATAGGGTTTGCTGAATAAATCTAAAAACATTGTTCGATAAGACTTTTAGACCTTTTTGAAATCCAAAAGTACCGGCCATTGGAGTAATGGGGGGGAAAATTCCGGGACTTTTTCCCTGAAAATCGGTAAAACCCTACACCCCACACCCTACACCCCACACCCCACACCCAAGACAAACTTTTTGCCGCAAACCCTAATATAAAAAGATGTTCGGGAATAATCTTAACTCTACCCTAATCCAAGACCTCGATCGCCTAGAAAATCGTCTTCGGGAAATTCCCCTCGAACCGGGGGTGTACTTCCTGCGCGACCAAAATGGCGAAATTCTCTACATCGGTAAATCCAAAAAACTCCGGTCTAGAGTCCGTTCCTATTTTCGTCCCAGTCAACCCCTCAGTCCCCGCATTGCTTTGATGGTACGACAGGTGACGGAAATTGAATTTATCGTCACCGACACGGAAGCAGAATCTTTGGCCCTGGAAGCTAATCTAATTAAACAACATCAGCCCCATTTTAATACTCTCCTCAAGGACGATAAAAAATATCCATACATTTGTATTACTTGGTCGGAAACCTACCCGCGCATTTTTATTACCCGCAAACGTAGCATAAATAACCAAAAAGACCGTTATTATGGTCCCTACGTCGATACCAGGCTGCTGCGCCACACTTTACACCTAATTAAACGCACTTTTCCCCTGCGTCAACGTCCCCAACCTCTTTTTAGAGACCGTCCCTGTTTAAATTATGATATCGGTCGTTGTCCGGGGGTTTGTCAAAAATTAATCAGTCCCCAAGATTATCGGGAAACCTTGCAGAAAGTGGCGATGATTTTTCAGGGAAGGACGGGAGAATTATTAGAGAAATTAGCAGCAAAGATGCTAGAAGCGTCGGAAAACCTAGATTTTGAAAAAGCGGCCACGATTAGGGATCAAATTCGCGGATTACAGGCTCTTAATACCGATCAAAAAGTCTCTTTACCCGATGATACCGTATCCCGTGACGCGATCGCTTTAGCTAAAGACGAGCAGCATTGTTGCATACAATTATTCCAAGTGCGTTCTGGTCGTTTGGTGGCACGTTTGGGATTTTTTGCCGATAGTCAGTCAGCAAACGAGGGAGAAATCCTGCAAAAAGTCCTAGAAGAACATTATTTATCGGTGGAAGGGGTGGAAATTCCCAGCGAAATCCTGCTACCCTGCGAATTACCGGAAGGTGAGGTGTTAGCGGGGTGGTTAAGGGAAAAAAAAGGTCGCAAAGTCGAGTTAACTGTTCCCCAACGGCAAAGTAAAGCGGATTTATTAGCTATGGTCGAGAAAAACGCTCTTTATGAGTTAGAAAAGACGAAAAGAAGCGCCGAACGAGATTTACAGTCTTTGCAGGATTTAGCGGTAATTCTCGATTTACCGGCACTACCCCACCGCATCGAGGGTTATGATATTTCTCATATTCAGGGTTCCAATGCGGTGGCGTCGGGAGTGGTGTTTATCGATGGGGTGGCCGCTAATCAACATTATCGTCACTATAAAATCAAAAATCCCGAAGTTAAAATCGGCCATTCCGATGATTTTGCCAGTTTAGCAGAAGTAATTCGCCGGCGTTTCCGTCGTTATGCCGAAAATCCCGATAATATTGCCGAAAGTGATGATTTTCCCGATTTGGTCATGATTGATGGGGGAAAGGGACAATTATCAGCAGTGGTGACAGTTTTAGGGGAGATGAATTTATTAGAACAGGTAAAAGTTGTTAGTTTAGCTAAACAGAGAGAGGAGATTTTTTTACCAGGAGAATCCTCTCCTTTAGAGACAGATAAGGAACAACCCGGAGTGCAATTATTGCGTCGAGTCAGGGATGAAGCGCACCGCTTTGCTGTTAGCTTTCACCGACAACAAAGGATGCAAAAAAGTCGCCGTTCCCGTCTTGATGAGATACCGGGGTTAGGTTTTAAGCGACAAAAAGAGTTATTAGCTCATTTTCATTCTCTGGATTATATTCGCGAAGCTTCCCTAGAACAATTGCAACAGGTGACAGGAATTGGGGAACAATTAGCTAAGGAAATTTATAATTATTTTCATCCTAGGTAGGGATATGCTGTTTGACATCCTCGCCGCCGTAAAACGGACGGCGATTCCTCACCACGCCACTTTTTTAGGGTGGTCGCTGAATGGGGTTGACGCAGATAGCGAAAAACGCTTAATTGCTTAAGTCTGACTCTTTCGACCCGTCCGTTTTGAGTGTCCGGATGCCCTCCGGCCACTTTGAACAAGTCGAAAAAATCTAATGTTCAACCTTATTTCCTAGAAAGTTTTACTCGTTCAAGGCCGAATTTGAATTCTTTTCTGAACAAAACCCCCTACTATCTGTTGTCAAGGTTCAGTTTTTA
>NZ_JAPZRB010000324.1:0-5370 GCF_027531105.1 Microcystis sp. LE18-22.4A | reverse complement strand
AATAAGCATAAAATTGCATAAAATAACCAAATAGAGCATTTAATTGATTAATGCTCATTCTTAATTCTCCTGACTACTGACTACTGGCTCGGAGACTCCTCACCTAAAGGAAGATTTTTGATTTTTGCAAGAGGTCTATTTCATTTTAAGATGGCTCAAAGTTTCCCCGTTCCTGACTATCTTTCGTGTTTACTAGGCTTTTAGAACGGTTTTATGACTTTGATTGTTGACGATATTTGCTCTGTCTTTGGGATGACTTTTGCTGGTCTGCTGCCGAGATTGACACAAGAGAGGTAAAATCGACTCTGTGGGGATGCTTTAACCGGCATCTCTGTTTTTTGACAGGGGAAGATTTAACTGCCCCGACAATCGATCGAGCGTTAAACCTAAGCCGCTAAACTGAACATAGCTGCTTGTCCTTGGCTCTCATTTCTCAGATTGTAAAATAATGCAAATTTATCTTGACTATAGTGCCACTACCCCCACTCATCCCCAAGTAATCGAGCGGGTTGCCACTATTCTCCAGCATCATTGGGGCAATCCCTCCAGTTTACACACTTGGGGACAGGATACGGCGACAGTCATCGAAATGGCCAGAGAACAGGTGGCAGAGTTAATTAATGCCAATCCGGACCAGATTATCTTCACTTCTGGCGGCACGGAAGCGGATAATTTAGCAATTATCGGGGTTGCTCAACAGTATAACCGCCCCCGTCATATTATTATTTCTAGTGTGGAACATTCTGCGATCGCTGAACCCTGTAAACAATTAGAGCAGCAAGGTTGGCAAATTACTCGTCTTCCCGTCAATCGTCAAGGTAGGGTCGATCCTTTAGACCTAAAAGCCGCAATTCAAAGCGATACGGTCTTAATTTCCATTATTTACGGACAAAGCGAGGTGGGAACCCTACAACCGATTGAAGAATTGGGCAGCATTGCCAGGGAAAGGGGAGTTCTTTTTCACACCGATGCGGTGCAGGTGGCGGCAAGATGCGATATTGATGTGCGAAAACTGCCCGTAGATTTATTATCTCTTTCCAGCCATAAAATTTATGGAATGCAAGGATCGGGAGCTTTATACGTCAGAGCCGGTGTCGATATTCTACCATTACTGCGGGGCGGTGGTCAGGAAAAAGGTCTGCGATCGGGAACCCCAGCCGTACCAGCGATCGCAGCTTTCGGTTTAGCGGCCGAATTAGCCCAAAAAGATTTAATTAGCGAAAAAATGCGTTTAATAGCCCTGCGAGATCGATTATTTGACCTCTTAGCCGATTATCCTTATCTGCTGCCCACAGGAGACCGATTCTATCGTTTACCCCACCACGTCAGCTTTATTGTCCGTCCAGACGATAACAGTCACATCACGGGAAAACAGCTAGTTCGTCAGCTTAATTTAGCAGGAATCGGTATTAGTTCTGGAGCCGCCTGTCATAGTGGCAAACTTTCCCCCAGTCCAATTTTAAAAGCTATGGGCTACAGCGATCGAGAAGCATTAGCGGGAATTCGTTTAACCCTGGGAAGGGACACCAGCGCGGCCGATATCGATTGGACGGCTCTAGTATTAAAACAAGTGATCGATCGCTGTTTATCGAAAATTTGGGTTAAAACCCCGTCCTTTTAGGACGGCTTTAAGCTACAATGGAAAAAGCGATAACCAAGCTAAAAACTGAACCTTGACAACAGATAGTAGGGGGTTTTGTTCAGAAAAGACTTCAAATTCGGCCTTGAACGAGTAAAACTTTCTAGGAAATAAGGTTGAACATTAGATTTTTTCGACTTGTTCAAAGTGGCCGGAGGGCATTCGGACACTCAAAACGGACGGGTCGGAAAGCGTAAGACTACCGCTAAGGTAGCAGCATCCTGTGAAGCGTCAACCCCATTCAACGACCATCCTAAAAAGGTGGCGTGGTGAGGAATCACCGTCCGTTTACGGCGGTGAGGATGTCAACTGCTTTAATTGTTAGCAAGAGTTAGTTTATCCCTCAAATTGCCCTTCGATCAAGATAATTTCGCCAAAATCGGGAATCCATGCCACCCAACGGCCCTGATCCTGTTCACAGAGTAGTAGCGCTTCATCAAAGCTGTATGGAGAGGGAAGCATTCTGAGTTGTACCCATGTGTTTGCTTGGGGACAAGTAACAACGGCAGTAGTGCGGTATTGTAGTAAAGACATACACAGATCACCCTGATAATTCTGTATCTAAATTTACAAACAAACCGATGACTGTGGATAACTTTGTTTTAAATCTTTACATCTTTACCAGAGTTCTTGCATAATTAATTTTTGAGAGGGCAAAAATGAGAAAAATAAGCATAAAATTGCATAAAATAACCAAATAGAGCATTTAATTGATTAATGCTCATTCTTAATTCTCCTGACTACTGACTACTGGCTCGGAGACTCCTCACCTAAAGGAAGATTTTTGATTTTTGCAAGAGGTCTATTACTTGCTCAAACCGGCCAAAAAATGATAGTTTCAGATATAGGAATAATCTGGTTAAGAAAAAAATGTCTTCCCTTGCCGCTTGCTGGCCTAAAAATATTTCTAAGTATTAGCAAAACTGACTGACTGTCAGCAGTTGGGCGGGATTTTTCCGATCTCGAAGAACCCCAAACCAAGAAAATTAAGACAATTAAAAGGATTGCGTCTCTATTATCTGTTAGACGCTTCTAATCCAGTGAATTTGCGGGTTATCTTCCAATTAACCCCGTTTAACCCTATTTATGGCTATCGATTATGGCTGAAAGTTATTTACTAGACAAACTGCAATCTGTAGAACAGACCTACAAAGAATTAACCCGTCGTCTAGCGGATCCCGATGTCACCAGTAATCCGGGTGAATTGCATCGTCTGGCCAAATCCCGCGCTTCCCTAGAGGAAACGGTCAACACCTACGAAATTTGGCAAAAAAGTCAAGAGGATTTAATCGGTGCGAAACAAATCTTCAAAGAATCCGCTGGCGATCCCGAATTAAGGGAAATGGCCGCCCTAGAAGTGGCAGAATTAGAGGAAAAAATCGCCACTTTGGAAGACCAATTAACAATTCTGCTGCTGCCCCGGGATCCCCTCGATGAAAAGAATATCATGCTAGAAATTCGCGCTGGGACCGGAGGTGATGAGGCCAGTATTTGGGCGGGGGATTTAGTTCGCTTGTACTCAAAATATGCCGAAACTCAAAACTGGAAAGTTAGCCTTTTGAGTGAATCTCAGGCGGATATGGGAGGATTTAAAGAGGCAATTTTAGAGATTAAAGGCGATAACGTCTATAGTAAGCTGAAATTTGAGGCGGGAGTCCATCGGGTGCAGCGGGTTCCTCTGACGGAAGCCAGTGGTCGCGTCCACACTTCTACCGCTACCGTGGCGATTATGCCAGAAGTGGACGATGTGGAAGTGCATATCGATCCCAAGGATATTGAGTTAACCACGGCTAGATCCGGGGGGGCAGGCGGTCAAAATGTCAATAAAGTGGAAACTGCCGTCGATTTAATCCATAAACCCACGGGAATCCGAGTTTTTTGTACCGAGGAGCGATCGCAATTGCAAAACCGGGAACGAGCTATGCAGATTCTCCGGGCGAAACTGTACGATATGAAGTTACAGGAACAACAGGAAGCGGTCAGTTCCATGCGACGCTCTCAGGTGGGAACTGGTTCCCGTTCGGAAAAAATTCGCACCTATAACTATAAGGATAATCGTCTCACCGATCATCGCTTAAATCAGAATTTTTCCCTCGATCGCATTTTAGACGGCGATATCGAAGAAGTGATCCAATCCTGTATCGCCAAGGATCAACAGGGAAAACTGGAGGAATTAGCCGCTGCCCAAGAGACAGCTTAATCAGAACACAGGAGACTCCGAGACTCCTGGATTATTTTTATTTATGCTCCCCACTCCCCTCTCCCCAACCCGCAACGGTCAAACCCTTTGCTACTTTTTGGCTTTTTACTTGCTATAATCGATCGTCGAATTTGAGTAGGAGACGGGAGAAAATGGCCGATTGGCAGGAAATAGAGGGGGGGATCACCGCCCCAAAAGGATTTAAATCCGCAGGGATGGCCGCGGGGCTAAAACCGTCCGGTTTGCCCGATTTAGCCCTAATTGTCTCGGAAACAGAAGCGATCGCCGCAGGAGTCTTTACCACCAGTCAAGTGCGGGCCGCTTGCGTCGATTATTGCCGTCAACGCCTACAAACTAAAGCCAGCGCCAGGGCGATTTTGTGTAATGCCGGCCAAGCAAACGCCGCCACGGGGGAAGCTGGATGGCAAGATGCTCTCGATAGTGCCGCCGCCTTGAGCCAAGTTTTAGGGATTCCCGCCGATGCAATTTTGCTGGCATCTACGGGAGTGATCGGGCAACGGATTCGCATGGATGCGTTAACCGCCGCTTTACCGACCTTAGCGGGTTTATTGTCGGAAAATGGCGGCGAAAGCACGGCCCGGGCGATTATGACCACGGATCTAGTCCCCAAATCGATCGCCTTGCAAACCACCATCGATGGTCGTCCGGTCACAATTGGGGGAATTGCCAAGGGATCGGGGATGATTCACCCGAATATGGCGACGATGCTCTCCTTTATTACCTGTGATGCCGCAGTATCGACGGTTCTCTGGCAAAATATGTTAAGTCGGGCGGCTAATAAAAGTTTTAATCAGATTACGGTGGATGGGGACACCAGTACCAATGACAGTCTGATCGCCTTGGCTAATGGTCAATCGCGCACCACGGCGATCACAGAAATGGGCCGGGATGCCCAAAAGTTAGAGGCCATGTTAACGGAAGTTTGTCAATACCTGGCCAAAGCGATCGCCCGGGATGGGGAAGGGGCCACCTGTTTAATAGAAGTGCGGGTTTCGGGGGCGGCCGATGATCAGTCCGCTCGTCAGATTGCTCGCACCATTGCCGGTTCTTCCTTAGTAAAATCGGCGGTTTTCGGTCGAGATCCCAACTGGGGACGAATTGCGGCGGCCGCGGGCCGGGCCGGGGTTGTCTTCCATCAAGAAGACCTGCAAATTAAGTTAGGCGACTTCGTGATGATGGAAAATGGCCAACCTCTGGCGTTCGATCGAGCTAGTGCCAGTAATTACCTGAAAGCGGCAGCAAGCGGGGCTTATTTACGAGAAGATACCGTTTTAATGTCTATCTGTATCGGTAACGGTTCGGGAACAGGTACGGCCTGGGGTTGCGATCTTAGTTACGATTACGTCAAAATTAACGCCGAGTACACCACTTAGGGTTTGCTGAAAAAGCTTTTCCTAGGGGCAGGGTGTGGGGTGTGGGGTGTGGGGTGTGGGGTGTGGGGTTTTACCTATTTTCAGGTGGTCAGTTACCTAATTTTCAGGGAAAAAGTCCAGGGATTTTCCCCCCGATC
>NZ_JAPZRB010000234.1:0-20115 GCF_027531105.1 Microcystis sp. LE18-22.4A | reverse complement strand
ACCAGCGCACACAGGTTATCGCTGATTCAAAGCTACTAATGTCTAGGCTAGTTAAGAGGAGCCAACTGATAGGATTAACCCCGGTATGCGGATTTTCTTCTTCAGCTAAAATTACCTGTAATTTGACCGGTTGACGAGGGGTCGCCTTGGAGTGATGGCTAGGTACTTGTATTTCAAAACTGGCCAATCTAACTGTTAGTTTAGCTAGTCTAGCCTCGTGATTAGGATTGCGTTTTACTTGCACATCTAAGGTCCCACAGGCTTTTATTTCTCTGATGGATTGATGTAAATATTTAGGCTCTGGATGCCCTGACCTTTGACCTTTGACCTTTGGGAGCATCTCACCTTTGCAATGAGCATAAATACTTAGTGGAAAAATAGGCTTTTCGAGGGTAATTCTTGTTTTAATTCTCCATGTACGCAGTCTTTAAAAGCCTCTATTTCGTTCCAAGACACGATTAAGAGTGGCGTTTAGGCTAAGTATAATTACTTATCGCGTAAGTGAGATGCTCCCTGACCTTTGCTTGTCTTCGAGATAGTTAACTTTTCGGTTATGAGTTCCTCGGATTAATAAATGAGAGTTAGGACTTCTTGATTGGGCAAATAAATCAAATATGTCTGCTTCACAATCTCCGATTGTTACTACTTGAATTTCTTCGGGTATTTGTTGTGTTTCTGACAAAGAATCTAACCATCTTTGACTTTCTTTTTCTTGGGTTTCTCTTTTTTTGCGTTGCTTGGCAATCCCTAAATTCTTTTCTTCTCTTGCCCAGACATATTGATTAATCAGTCCTAAAGGTATTCCTGGCGCTGACACTCCTAAGGTGGTATGAACTTTGAGACCAAAGGATTTTTTTACAATCTAGATAACCCATTCCCTTTTTGGCTTTTTGCGTCGTAAAGTCTAAACTTGTTGTGTCTTGCACTGCCAAAACTATTGGATGTTCTTTGATTCTTTCTACTGTACTTTTAGCTTGGGCGGCAATTAGATCTGAGGGGTGAAAATAGGGTGAATTCCCAAAGTCGTAGGTGGCACTCGCTGCGGCTAGATTTCCCGAGGCTTGTGGCACACTTGTACTAGGTTGACTGGCCAAGTTTTCCACGATACTGATTAACCTTTTCTTTCTTCTGGTGTCCCCTAGGTCTGCATACTGTAATTCTTGGGCTGCCCATTTCTCCATTTTTTTGCTCACCTCCACCTTGATTCCTTCTTTCAAAACTATACCTATCAATCGTTTCCCCTTTTTTTAAGTTTCTTCTCTTTTTGTTAAGAAAGATCCGACTAATGGATAGCTTGATAAGGGGGGCTTTGATCCCTCCTTATTAAGGGGGATCTGACAATTTTTAACACCTAACTAATTAGAGAGGAAAAGAATACCCAAAAAGTTCTATTGACAACTTTTGCAAGAGAGAGCAAGGACAAAATTAAGGATTTACAATCTCGGTTTCTGAACAGTCCACTGGGTTACGGGGGCCATGGCTTTCCAACCTAAAAACTTGCCGACCGGTTCGGCTTTTTCAATGCCAATTCGCAGCAGTTCCCCTCCTAATTTACTATGCCATTGCAAGAGGACTAATTCGCTTTCAATTGTAACAGTGTTGGCAACAAGACGACCCCCAGGGCGCAGGGCTAACCAACAGGTTTCCAATAGGTGGGGTGTGGTGATACCGCCACCGATAAAAATAGCGTCCGGTTGCGGTAAATCTTCCAGGGCGCTCGGTGCGATTCCGGCGACGATTTGCAGGTGGGGCGTTCCCAGGGCGGCGGCATTATCGGCAATGTATTGTAATCTGGTGGGATGATGTTCGATCGCAATCCCCTGGCAACGGCGATCGCTCCGCAGCCACTCAATGGCAATGGAACCACAACCCGCCCCCACATCCCAGAGCAATTGTCCGGGTAGGGGAGCCAATCTACTCAGAGTGATAGCACGAACTTCTCTTTTTGTCAACTGTCCGTCATGATGGTAGGCAGAATCCGGCAGTCCTGGAAGGCGCCGCGCCAGGGCGGGGGGATGGGAGGAGATGCAGCTAATGGCGATGACATTTAAATCCGCCAGCTCTGTAAACTGCCAATCGTTGGCGATGCCTTCAATGTGGCGTTCTAGGGTTCCCCCTAGATGTTCTAAAACCGTGATGCGACTCTCGCCAAAACCTCCCTCCCGGAGCAGCCGAGCAGCGATCGCTGGAGTCTGGGCATCGGCACTCAGTACCAGCAGTTTAGCGCCGGGATAAAGCACCCCATTCAACCAAGCCGGAGGCCGACCGCACAAACTCAAAGTTTCCACTTCACTCAGAGGCCAACCCAAACGACTACAGGCAAGACTGAAGGCAGAAGGAGAGGGAATAATCGTCATTTCCTCAAGGGGAATCTGACGGGTGAGGGTGACACCAATTCCGTAGCACATGGGATCACCACTGGCCAAAACACAGACGGATTGACCACGACGGCGGATAATCTCGTTAACAGAGTCTTGGATGGGAGAAGTCCAGAGCAGTTTTTGCCGTTGATCCTCTGAGGGTAACATTGCCAGATGACGTTCACCACCGACAATAACTGATGCTAAAGAAAGCAGACTTCGCCCTACCGAACTTAACCCTTCTAAGCCATCTTCACCAATTCCTATGATCGATAGCCATTTCGACTGACAATTGCGATCCGCCATGTCTAAAAAAAATTTTGGTTGTTGCTGAATCAAAGTATGATATTGCGTTCTTCGGTTTGTGTTATGCAATGGAGGGGGGTTATAAAGGATAAAACCCTTACACAGAAAGACATTGCTTCGATTTTTGCCAATTGTTTTCTATCTAGAACGAGCTAATCAATTGAGTCTCTTGCCATATAAGGATTTAGTCGATTTATGCCCCCTGATCGAATCATACCAAGTAACGAAGAGCCTGATATTGATTTTCTGGTTGATTCTTAATGACATATTTTACCTCAAGAAAAAAGGGGTCTTAGGGGTTTAAAAAAAACCGATTAACTTTAATATCACCGGCATCGATCATAGCATTATCAACATCTGTATTTTTCACAGAAGGATAAGCAGAATTTTTCACAGAAGGATAGACAGATGAAAAGTTGTGCTTATCTTTTATCATTAGTTGAAGTCTTACCCGTAAACCGACAGGCGATGTGGGATATCCTGCATAGCCCTCTGTAAATTCAGGCTGAAAAATAAAACGACCATCCGCATCGGTGATACTCTCTTTGGTCAAGCCCTCGCCTATATTAGTATATCTCACCTTAGCTCCGGCAATGGGTTTTCCGGTTGACTCTTCGATAAACCGTCCCTTAATCCCCGGCGCAGAAATTAATTTTGAGCTACAACTACTGACCAATAACATCAAGGGAGCTAATAAGGTAATTGTCAGTTGTTTAGGAAGTAGGTTCATGTCTATCTCCGATGAAGAAATGATACAGCAAAAAATCCGAGAGGAACTAACAAACTAAATAAAGAATTGGGTTCGGGAATAGGCTGATTAAATGGAAATAGTTGAGCATTGTTAACGGTGAGAGCCGAAGTCTGGTCAAAACTGCCAACATCAACCACTCCCCAAGCGATGCTGTAAGTTCCGGGACTAAAGGTTTGCGTGTAACTCCCCGAAACTTGACGACTGAAATTAGTGCTAGAAGGGATTAAGGTACTGATAGAACTATTGGTAATCGCTAAAGTTTGAATTTGATCATTGAGGGCAATAAAAGCATAATCATCAAAATCAAATCCACTGAGATTACGAGTTTCGTCATTGGTTAAAAAAGTCCAATTAAAACTTAAGGTCGTCTCTTCAGTGAAAGTATATTGATTTTCCAGTCCTGAGCCTTCAAAAGCAAATACAAAATTGTTATGATCTGGCTCTAAACTTTGAGAGGGAAGTCCTAAATTTGACTCTAAAGTAGCAGTATCAATAGCTGGAAGATTAGAGAAATTAAAATTACTATCAGGACTAGGACTATCATCATTTTGTAAAGCATTCGTTGAGAGATCAACCTCTCCCAAAGAAGTAATTTCCACATCTCCAGCTAGATTCCAACTACTAAAGTTAATCAAAGCCGCTTGAGAAGACTTAGCAACGATCAGAGAACTTAAGCCGAAAATGAACCCAAATGTTAAAGAAGAAAATTTGATAGACATAGCATTCCTCTAAATTACATGACACAGTTGTTAGTAAGAATCTTAGGAGCGCGTCTCAAGTGTTCTGGCGACATTGCGCTCCCATTTTTAGGATCAAAAGATAAAGTTATTGGGATTTTGCATCGCAGTTAAGGCGAGGTTTTCAACGGTAATAAAAGGTAAAGCCCGCTTACTTAAACCAGAACCATCCTCATCAAAAAGAATGACGGTATCATTTCTCCGTGAACCAAAGTTCAGATAGCCGTCCGCAATCGGATTAGAACCTCCATATCCAAGACTATTAAGTAATGCAGTAAATACAATTCGGTCTATACCAACTTCAAAATCTTTGATCACATCTCCCGCATCTCGGATACTTTGATAAACAAATTGATCGTGACCTTGGTTTCCTGTGAGGTTATCAGCCCCTAAACCCCCCATGAGAATATCATCAAGATTCGTTCCTATCAGTGTATCTCGACCCTGAGAACCCAAGAAGGGATTGACAGCAATATTGACGCTGGCAGTGCTAGTTTCTCCTTGATTATCGCTTATACTGTAATCAAAGCTCGCTTGACCAATAAAGCCAGCAAGAGGCGTAAAAATAACATTTGAGCCATTCAACTTAACGCTACCATTACTGGGATTACTGACGCCTGTAAGATTGAGAATATCACCGGAATCTGGGTCGGTATCATTGCTAAGGAGAGTAGCAAAGGGAATAATTAAAGGCGTATTTTGCGTCCCTTTTGCCACATCATTAACGGCTTGGGGCGGTTGGTTAGTAGAAGTCACCGTAATCGTAACCGTTGCCGTGTCACTATCTGTACCGTCGCTAACCGTATAGGTGAAGCTATCAATGCCAATAAACCCAGTTGCGGGAGTATAAAGCAGTTTGTCATCAGTGAGATTGCTAGGAGTCCCGTTTTCATCTCGGCTGACTGTACCACCTTGACTGGAAGTTGGGTTGAAAGAAGTTAGAGAGATAGAATCATCTTCAATATCACTGTCATTGGCAAGGACGGCTAAAGTAATAGGTGTATTTTGAGAGGTGGTCGCCGTGTCATCTTGGGCAACAGGCGCATCATTGACTGACGTGATGGCTAATGTAATCGTTTGCGAAGCTGTACCTCCTTGACCATCTCTAACGGTATAACTAAACGTTCCTGCTGCACCGTTGGCATTAGCGCTCGGAACAAAGACTAAGCTGGTTAACTGCTGTGGGGTTAAAAGATCACCAGTATTAACTAGGTTATTGCCTAAGAAAATTTGACCTTTTGTGCCATCTGGAATTGTTTCTACCGTTAGGGTTAAACTATCACCATTCCCATCGGTTGGCGTAGAAATATTGAGGGAAGTAGAAGACGCATCTTCTAAAACCGTTAAGGTTTTGTTTCCTTGCACAATCGGAGCGACATTTTGAACATCGATCAAAACAGAAGCTTGATCATCTTCAGTCGGATCATTATTATTGGGAATAGAATCAAGGTCTGCTTCAAAAACTGCCGTAACTTGAGCCGTATTCGTGAGGGATTGACCCCCATTTACTTGTGCAGTAATCGTTAGAGTACGACTAAGATTATCTCGCATATTACCAACATTCCAGATGCCTGTGTTGCTATCATAAGTTCCCTGTTCAGCAAAGACAGAAATAAACGCTAATTCTGAGGGCAAAACATTGGTCACTTGAATATTACTAGCGATACCGGGGCCGATATTGGTAAGGGTTAAGGTTAAAGTAATTTCATCCCCAATCGCAGGATTAGAATTATTAACCGTTTGAGTTAGTTCTAAATCAATCTCCGTAGGAGTCTCCGAACTAACAACTTGTGTACCAGCAATTAGGTTATCAAGAGGATTGGCATCTAACTCATTACTGGTTACGATTGTTGTACTGTTGAGATTACCAGCAGCGATCGAGGAAACTGTTAAATCGACGGTTACACTTGCACCAATGTCAAGATCACCTAAGTTAATACTAATCGGATTAGTAATCGGCTCGGAATCAGTCCGAATTGAACCGAAAGCGACGAAAATTCCCGGATTAGCCGAACTCAGACCGCTATCTACTGCTTGGGGAATTGTATTATTAGGTTCACCCAAAACCACCTGATTGGTAGAACCGCCACTTCCTACTTTAATTTCAAGCGTATAGTTACCTGATGAAGAACTTGAAGCTCCACTGCCATCAATGAAAGGATTGTAGCTAAAGTTGGAGTAGCCACTCACCCCGACGTAATAAGTCCCAGAAACCGAAGCGGTAAAATCGATATAAGAATCCCGACTAAAAGGTTCATTCGGTGCAGGGTTGTCGTCACTAACCCTTAATTGAATACCTGTTGAATCAAACAAGCGCAAGACAGAATCTAAAGATGATCCCAGTGTCCTCGCATCAATATCGAGAGTTACTCGTTCACCTGCATTCAGTGGGAACTTAATCAAATCTACCAGATTGCGCTGTAGTCCAGGAACATTAGCCGTGGCACTAATGACATCAACTGTCGAAGGTAATTGTTCTGTCAGAATAACCCCTGTTGCTGTGGCAGAACCATTGTTAGTGACCGTTAGGCTATAACTGTAGGGAGAGTTAATATTGACCCCACCTGAACTATCAGTACGAGTTACCACTAAGTCTGGGAGTGCGGGTGCAGTGACCTCAGTTGCTAAAAGTGCGACATTATTGGTTAGATTAGGATCATTGGTTTCACTTAAAACACTGGTATTAGAGATGATTGTTCCTGTTAATAGTGTAGGAGCGATCGCCGTGACTTCTATTATTTGACTTTCACCCGATGGCAGCTCCCCAATATCAAAAGTAAAAGCATTGTCGCTCTGTTGAGAGGGGGTAAGACTGGCAGAAACAAAAGTAACAGGTTCTGCTAAGATTTCCGTGATTGTTATCCTTTGAGCCGTAACTGAGCCATTATTAGTGACTTGAATCGTGTAGGTAAAAGTTTCTCCCAATTCCACAGAGGTAACACTAGGGGTTTTAGTGACCGACAAATCCGCCTCTATCAAAGGTTTTAATAGAACTTGCCCTTTGGAGTAACTAAAAACAGGAGAATGGGTTTCATCAACAATCTGGGCGTAGATAAAATAATTCTCTTGAGGAATATTTTCGGTATTCCAAACAAAGCTTCCTTGTCCATCGGTTTCCGCTAATCGATCAGCGATCAAGACACCGTCAAATCCTTGATTGTCCGTGTCGTAGAATAGGCTAATGGTTGCTTCTGAGTCAGCATCAAAGGCATTCCATTCAATGGTTACTTTGGTGTCACTGACATTAGTAGATGGGGCGGTAATTTTGATGCTAGGGGTTGTTGAATTGCCAGAAATAAAGATATCCCCTGCACTCAAGTTAGGTGCGCCTGTTAGAATAGCAATCTGTTGTTGAGGTGCAGCACCATTGCCATCAGGATCGAAGAACAGATTTCCAGTAGCTGGATCATAGATAAATCGGTCATCACTATCAACCGCCGTCGTCCCTAAGACAAACTGAGATTCTGCGAGAACCGCATCAGGGGTTAATCCTCCGCCAAAACCCGTTGCCGAAATGACAATGCGATCGCCCTCACTACTGTCAAAATCTTCGATGGTATCTATCCCTTCTGTGGGACTCTCAAAGACGAAACTATCGCTACCTGTCCCCCCTGTTAGGCTATCATTACCAGCACTTCCCTTGATAATATCATTCCCTTCTCCTCCATCAAGAACATCATTTCCTGCTAATCCATCGAGAATATCCTTGCCCGCGTTGCCACTTAGATTGTCATTGCCAATTGTCCCGAAAAGGATTTCATCCCCTGTTGTACTATCAAGTTGAGTGGTGGCTTGCCATATCTCATCTGTCCATGCTGTTGTCGCTTGCCACACTTCAGAAGTCCATACTGTTGTCGCTTGCCACACTTCAGGAGTCCATGCTGTTGTCGCTTGCCATGCCGCATCACTCCAGTGAGTGGTTGCTTCCCACGCTTCAGGAGTCCATTGAGCGATCGCTTGCCAAGGATTATTAATGAGAGTCTGTTGAAGATTAATAGAATCACTATTCATCTCATTAAAGGCTGTAACAGACAGAAAATCCGATGAAGATGAGAAAGGCCAAAGATCACTTACCCATTTTGTTGTGGCATTCCAAGCATCACTTGTCCATTTTGTTGTGGTATTCCAGGCATCGCTTGTCCATGTAGTTGTGGCATTCCAAGCATCACTCGTCCATTGTTTGGTAGCATTCCAAGCATCACTCGTCCATTGTTTGGTAGCATTCCAAGCATCACTTGTCCACTGAGTTGTGGCATCCCAAGCATCGCTTGTCCACTGAGTTGTGGCATTCCAAGCATCGCTCGTCCATTGTTTGGTAGCATTCCAAGCATCGCTCGTCCATGTAGTTGTGGCATTCCAAGCTTGACTAACCCATGTGGTTGTGGCATTCCAAGCCGTTACTGTCCAATTACTTACTGCACCCCAAGCATTTTCTCCCCACCCTGTAATGGCATTCCAAGCATCTTGTCCCCATTGTTTGGCAGCATTAACAGCAGCCGTTAGTTTTTCTATGGCAAATTCGATGTTCTCTAAGCCGATACCGTAGAGCAGTTCACCTATAGCTTGACGATTTAATTCAGTAGTGCCACGAAAAGTTAGCTGACTTGCCAAATATGGGCCAATGATTGGTACTGATGCTACTATCAATTGAATCGCAAAATAATCAGGATCGGGTAAATAGGTGAAGAAGGGACTACTTAGCGCATTTGTACCACCAACCGTATCTATCTTTAAATTAGCTGGTTTAGTCAAGCCACTGGACTCTACTTTAGGAATAATTACGGGATGAAGATGAGCATCAACAGGATTGGGAAATGAGGAAGGGACAAGCAATTGATTGGATAAAACATATTGTCCAGCAATATAACGAAATCCTGCCATACTCACTATGTCGATAGAAGTGATATAGTGAGTGACTTTCTCTGCACCCCTGAAACTATTAGCCGCACTCGTTGAAATACCCGGAGCATTAAACGTAACAATATTCCCTAAAGCACCTTGAGAAGAATAATCTGCTGCCACCCATTGGGTTAATGCTCCACCCAAACTATGACCTGTAATGTGGGGTTTTAGCGAGAGATTATCCTCTGGCTGACTTGCTTCTTGAAGCCATGGATTAACAGCCTCCCGATTGGCCGTAAATTGACCATAACCAATGCCATTGGGATTAGCATCATCCCAGACATCTGTTTTTAATTGATCGGGCTGTGTCCCCCGAATCGCCAAGACGGGGGCTTTTCCTTCATCGTAAATCGTCCCAGTCGCATAAGCCCAAGAGGTATCCTGCGCTTCTAGGTCATTGAGAGTTTCTTTGACTTTCTGATAAGAGGATGAATTCACAAAATCTGGACCGAGAAATTCTTCTAAATCTGTCAATAAGCGATCTTTTTCTTGGTCACTCTCTTGGCTAATTTCGCTATTGACAGGATTGCTGATTAAAACAAAGAAATTTTCATCCGAAGTTAATCCTGTTGCCTGAAAACCTGTACTGCCATCGTTGAAAAATTGATCAACTCGATAGCCTAAATCTCCATAAGACAAACTACCGTTAAAGTCAATATCGTCTCCTTTATCCCAATTCTGATACGCTGTATCCCTTGCGAAAATCTCAAAATTGGCATTGCCCCCGTAATTAACAGGGGTATCTCCTAATATCCTGATTTCAACTTCTTTACGGGTTTCTCCTGGGGCAAAGGTTAATGTACCTGTAATCGGTTGGTAATCTATTCTGTCGTTCCCCGTTACACCATCTACGGCCGTTCCTACGAGCGTAAAATAATTAACAGTAACTTCTACATCAACTGCTTCTGAGAGAATCACAGGGAATTTGATGGTTGCCGTTTGATTACTTCCTCCTGGGACAGTAACATAGGCATCTTGTATATTTAACCCTGGTGCAATTGTTTCAACCGTATAATTCCATGCTGTTCCTTCATCATTGGTTGCTACAATTATCTCTAACTGATCAGAATCTCCTTCAGGAATTTGAACCGTTCCTGTCTTGCTTCCTCCAACAAATCCCGTTTCTAAGATATTCCTTCCTTCATAACGAATAATGAAATTATCAGGAATGGTATAATGCTCATAGTAAAAACTGGCATATCCTCCACCCTTCGTATCAAGGGTAATCACTTGGTAACTCCCTTCAAAGCCGCCACTATCTGAAACACTTCCCTGTTCAATTAAAATTTCTTGACCATCTATATATATCGTGGCGAAATCATTCTCTTGTTTTAATGCTTGCAGTTCTGATTCAGGTAAAGATAATCCTTGAACCAGCGCAGCAAAAATCTGTCCTTCATCTCCTGAAGAGTCTGAGTCATTAAGTATAACATCAAGAGAGTGTCCAAATTCTTCTAAAATACTACTTGTTATTACTGAAAGGGAATTCTCACTGAGAAATTCTTCAGATAGATAAATCGTCTTTGTCCCACTAGCATATCCGGCATAAGCACCATTAAGGGTCGTAGCAGTAAGAATCTCAAGGGAAGGGAGCGTTATACTACCTTTTTGCCAATCTTGTGCCAAGTTAAGGGCAGTAACCGTCACAAAACTGTCTCCAAAGGCAAGCCTCATCTTCTCCATAAATTCTGGACTGGTAGCGAATTCCTGAAGAGAGTAAGATACGCTTTCCAGAGATTGGGAGAGAATTTGGCTAAACCTAAGAGATTGGTTGATTGTCTTGTTCCCAAACAAAAGATTAACTGAGTTCATAGTGTTTAATTCCTTTCCGAAACTCAAAGGACACTGGAGTTTATGAAATGTCACTGGGTTAAGCCTATAGGCAATGTTAGAAACTATAACAAAAAAGACAGAAATTTTTAACATTCACAGTAGGTAGGGCTTGCTGAAAAAAAGCTGAAATGCTTGTGGTGCTTAAGATAATTGGGTAATTACTACGGCGGATTCAGGCTCAGTCTGGTACATCTTCTAAGGGTCAAGGCTTATCCAATAAGGAGTTGTCTGTGCCAGATGGATAGAGGAACCAGCCTATAGCTGATTTTTATCTAGCAACGCCAAAACTCAAACTGTGGTATGATCCTTAAGCTTGTCTTTGGGAAAGTCCAGTGCAATTCTGGTACTGTGCCGCAGCTGTAATCAAGTAAAAAGTAAAAGGAGTACATCTTCCCTTTTTCCTTGCGAGTCAGAATGCCAATTACAAGTTTTTAATCGGTAGATAGACAAATAATTTTCTAACTACTTCTCTGCGTCGCATGGAGAACAAACAACGGTGAATTGGTTAGTTGAAGCAAATGCTTGTCCCGGTTTATTTTATGGAACTGCTGCCCAGGATGGGTTTTTAATTCGTCTCCGCACCCCCGGTGGATGGCTCAATTCTCCACAGGGAAAAGCGATCGCCACTTGGCTCGAACAATGGCAGACGACAATACAAGTTACCAATCGGGCAAATCTGCAAATTCGCGGACTGCAAAAATCCCCCAGTTTAGAAGAATTTCAAACCCTGCAAAAATTAGGGTTAGCTGCCCATAATCCCAGTATCGATCATCTGCGTAACATCATGTCCAGTCCCACGGCTGGAATTGACTGCCAAGAATCGATCGATACTCGTCCATTAGTCCAAGAATTAGATAATTTTATCCAAAATTATCCATCAATTGCCCAACTAAGTCCTAAATTTAGTATCGGGATCGATGGCGGTGGTGCAGTGGGAATTGGCACTGGTTCAACTATGGCCTGGCAACACCGCTATAACGAGATTCAGCTATCGGCAATTACCGTCAATAATCCGACAAATTTAACTTCTCTTGTTTGCTTTCGATTAGCCCTCGGAGGAGATAAACAATTCTATGACACGGACTTATTAATTGAGCCAGAAAACTGTTTAGCTGTGGTCAAAGCTCTAGTAAAGGTTTATGTCGATTATGTTCAACAAACCCCCAATATCAAGGGTAAAAAACCTCGGATGAAACACCTGCTCAAAGATTGGGGATTGGCCAAATATCTCGAACAAGTTAACTCCCAATTACATCGGACTTCTACCGGCATAATAAAAGGGCAAGAATACCAGCAGGCTGCCCATTCTACTCAACCCTATTTTCATCTAGGAATTCATCCTCAAAAGCAACCCGGATTGTCTTATATTGGTCTATCATTAAGATTAGGACAATTGACGGCTAATCAACTATGGGGATTAGCGACACTATCAGAAACTTTTGGCAGTGGTCAGTTACGATTAACCCCTTGGCAGACTGTTATATTACCCGATATTCCCGATGAAAAAGTGTCAGAATTGTTGCCAAAACTGGCATTCTTAGGATTATCCGCTTCTCTTGGATGGGATGCGGGGATAGTTGCCTGTAGCGGTAAACCGGGTTGTGCGGCAGCGGCCACTGCAACTCAAGTTCATGCTTCTCTCTTGGCAGATTATTTGAAAGAACGCTTAACCTGCAATTCTCCTGTTAATATTCATTTGACGGGTTGTGCTAAATCCTGCGCTCAACCGGGTCCAGCCGAAATTACCCTTTTAGGAACCACCATCGAGGAAAATGGCCAAATACTAGAAGCTTATCAAGTCTATGTGGGTGATAGTCAAAAGTTCTTAGAAACACCCATATTTGAGGGAGAATTTGCCAAGATTCCCCCCCTCATAGCCCAAATTTTAAGCTCCCAAAACTCGAAAATTTTAGATAAATAGAATGGAATACATTAAGAATGGTGAGGAAATTTACCGCAAATCTTTTGCTATTATTCGGGCTGAAACTAACTGGGAAAATCTCCCCGATGATTTAGCTCCTGTGGCGGTTCGTCTAATTCATTCCTGTGGGATGACAGACATAACAGAAGATTTAGAAGCATCACCGGACGCAGTTAAAATCGGACGAAATGCCCTCGCTGGGGGTGCAGCAATTCTCTGTGATTCTCAAATGGTCGCTAATGGCATTACCAAAGCGCGTTTACCTAAAGATAATCCGATTATTTGTACCCTCAATCATCCGGAAGTGACCGAGTTGGCACAGCAAATTAATAATACCCGCTCCGCTGCCGCTTTAGAACTTTGGCGACCTCATTTAGCTGGAGCAGTGGTAGCCATTGGTAATGCACCAACCGCACTTTTTCGCCTACTAGAATTGCTCGATCAAAATGTAGATAAACCGGCTTTGATTTTAGGCTTTCCCGTGGGATTTGTAGGAGCGGCAGAGTCGAAATTAGAATTAGCAACTAATAGTCGTGGCGTGCCATTTATTACCCTGCACGGACGTAGGGGAGGCAGCGCAATCGCGGCAGCAGCAGTCAATGCTTTAGCAAAAGAGAACGAATTATGAATAAATTAGGCAAACTTTATGGATTAGGAATCGGGCCCGGTGATCCCGAATTGTTGACGCTAAAAGCACACCGGATTCTCACAACTGTTCCGGTAATTGCTTATCCTACCTTAGAAAGTGGCAAAGTTTTGGCACGGGCAATTGTGTCGGATTTTATCCGTCCCGAGCAGATAGAAATTCCCATGCCTTTACCTTTTAGTGTCGAGCGCAGTTCTCAACCTCATTATGATATTGCCGCCGAAAATATCGCCGAACAGTTAAACTTAGGTCGAGATGTGGCGGTGCTATGTGTGGGCGATCCGATGTTGTATGGCACGTTTATGTATATCTTTAATCGCTTGTGCGATCGCTTTTCCATTGAAGTCGTGCCGGGTATTTCTTCAGTGATGGCAAGTGCAGCAATGCTGGGTGTACCTATTACTTATCGAAATGACGTATTTAGTATTATGCCCGCTACTTTAGAGGCGGAAATATTGCGGGATCGCCTAGTATTTATTGATGCAGCGGCGATTATTAAATTAGGCAGACATTTCGCTAAAGTTCGCAATATTCTCGAGGAATTAGGATTATTAGAACGCGCCCTCTACATCGAACGAGCAACCTTACCCAATCAGCAAATTATTCCGATTACAGAAGTCGATCCAGAGGCTGCTACTTACTGGTCATTAATTCTGATTCCTAGTAAAACTAAACCCCAATAACTCTATAGACACTAAGTTAAATCTTCTATCCCCTACCTGACAGAACCTATAGGGTTTAGATAATGTTATAAAAATGTCTTTTCTTCGTTGCTTTTTTTGTTGCATAGGGGGTTATATACAGCGTTTCTCGGATTGATAAGGTAATCTATTTTCTTCTCCATTCTCTGTCACCTAAAAATAACTACCATGTCCGATTCTCCTGAATCTATCCGCAATACTAGCGTCAGCGATCAAGCTACTAATAATGATGCCCTCGGATTTGAGCCTTATGTAATAGCGATCGCTGAATTTTTGTTGCATGAGCAGACACAACCACCCCTAACTTTATCGGTTGAGGGAGAGTGGGGTAGTGGCAAGTCTTCTTTTATGAAAATGTTGGAGGAATATTTACGAAAAAAAGGAGGTCGGACGGTTTGGTTTAATGCTTGGCGACACGATAAGGCGGAGTCGGTATGGGCGGCTTTTGCGCTGTCTTTTATTAAGCAGATTTCTACGCCCAAAAATTGGCGAGATTTGCCTCGAGTTATCCTAGGCCATTTTAAATTACAATTATTGCGTTTTAACCTAGAAAAAGGCTTGTTTGAATTAATTAAAGCTTTACCAGTAATAATTTTTGTGATTTGTGCATCAATTGCCATTCCTTTTATTTTAATCGTTTATGGAGTTGAAGGAATTAACGAATTAATCGGAACAACAACCTCTCAAGATGTTTTTTGGAGCAAAATTAATTCAGTTTTTAAATTATTATTTACCGCTGGAGGTGTCACCTTATCAGGAGCAGGAATTTTCGCTGGTATTAAGAGTTTATCGAGAAATTTTCAAAGGTTACTTCAAAACCCTAAAAACAACCTAATTAAATATATAGAAGCCCCAGATTATAAAAAACAATCGGCATTTGTAGAAGAATTTCATGAAGATTTTGCTAAAATTGTTGATGCCTATGTTGGCAATGATCGAGTATATGTATTTATTGACGATTTAGATCGTTGTGAACATCCAAAATCAGCGGACTTGATGCAAGCGATTAACTTGATGATTGCTGATGATCCTTCAGTGGTGTTTATTTTAGGAATGGACAGAGAAAAAGTAGCCGCTAGTTTAGCGGTAAAATACGAAAACATTCTCAAGTATTTACCGTCAGAAACCACAGAAATTGATCCTGATATTTTAGCGAGACGTAGTGCTAATAAAGGGTTAGCTTATGGTTATACCTTTATTGAAAAGTTTGTCCAGCTTCCCTTTTTAGTTCCCCAACCATCCCGGTCAGATTTTGAGCGTTTTTTGATTCAGCTTGCTACTTCAACTCCTCCCAATTTACAGCCAGCTAAACCTCGTTTTACATTTTTTCAGTCATTCTGGGGTAAGTTTAAGTTAGCTTTACCCTGGAGAAATAATTCGCAAAAGCATCTCACTTCTGCAACAAGTAATCAGACAAGTGATTTAAAAAACTTGTCTCTAGATAATCCTTCGATAGAATCTGAACAAACCGAAAAAGAGAAAGCACGAGCATCTGTAATTAAGCGATTAGAAGCGATTCAAGTCAACAAATCTGATAATAGAGATTCCCAAACAGTGCGGAATGTCATTATGATGGTAGCTCCCGCATTGGATTACAATCCGCGACGGATTAAACACTTTATCAATGTCTTTCGTCTCAAGGTTTATATCGCTAATGAAACTGGTTTATTTTTTGAGGAGCGAGATGAGAATGATAATTTGTTAGTTCCTTCTCTAACTTTTGAACAGTTAGGTAAGTTTACTGCGATTAGTTTAAAATGGCCATTGTTATTGTCAGATTTAGAAAATGATAAGAAAATTTTAGCAAAATTAGAAGAATTTGCACTAGATGAAGAAAAAACCCAAGAATATGAAGAGTCGATTCGCTATTGGGCTAGTCATACTAAGCTTAAAGCTTTAATGGCTTACGGTCATGAAAAATCGGCAGCTAACTCTAAATTTAGCTTGGCAGAGGTAAATGTTGATAAATTATTACAAGTATCACCTAGGGTAATTCGGTCAGCTAATGAGCTTATTCAACAAAAACAAATTTCCCAAGATATTACCTCATTGCCTCCAGACTTTCACTTAGAAATGGTGGATATACCCGCCGGTAAATTTAACATGGGTTCTAATGAGTATGAAGATGAAAAACCGATACATGAAGTAATTGTGCCAGCATTTCAGATAGGCAAATATCCCGTCACCCAAGCACAGTATCAAGCGGTGATGGGAAATAATCCTTCCAGGTTTTCAGGAAATCCCCAGAACCCGGTAGAATCTGTTACTTGGTTTAATGCTCAAGCTTTTTGTGAAAAACTGAGCCAGTTAACTGGAAAAAACTACCGTTTGCCTACAGAAACAGAATGGGAATATGCCTGTCGCGCTGGTACTGAAACCCTATTTAGTTTTGGCGATGATAAAGATAAACTAGGAGATTATGCCTGGTTTGATGGTAATTCAAATAATACAACCCATCCTGTTGGGGAAAAGCGACCTAATCCCTGGAAAATCTATGATATGCACGGCAATGTTTGGGAATGGTGTGCTGATCAACATCATGAAAATTATGTTAACAAACCAGACAATATTAGAGAAAATGGCAGTCTTGCATGGAGAGATAACAATATAACTAATAAGTCATCAATAATACGGCGTGGCGGTTCGTGGTGCCGCGACCCTTTGGTCTGTAGTTCAGCATATCGAGGCAGAAGTGTTGCCGAAATTTGCAACCACGATATCGGGTTTCGGGTTGTGTGCGATCTCCCATAATCAGTTAACAGTTAACAGTTAACAGTTAACTGTTAACTGTTATCAGTTGCTCCGAGCCTATATGGAAGCGCACCAATAACCAATAAAAAGATGAAGTCTAATAGGGCGAGCCTGAGAATAGCGATCGCTGTAGTTAGCCATCACCGCTTTTTATGGTTACTTTAATGTTAGAATCGAATCACTTCTTTTAGGTTTTGCTATGCGTGCGATTGAAACCACTGGTATCCTCAATACCCAAGGGCAAATTCAACTTGATCATCCTATTCCCCAAGAAAAAGATCGGTTTGTGCGCGTCATTCTTTTGATGTCGGAGGATGAACTGAACGAAAAAAACTGGCTAGATGCCGTTGCCCATAACCCTAGCTTTGCTTTTCTGCAAGATCCCGAAGAAGATATTTATACCCTTAACGATGGACAACCTGTAACTAATGAAGGGTAAAATTGTATTAATTCAATTTCCCTTCGACGATTTATCTTCCAGTAAGGTTCGTCCTGCTTATTGCTTAACCCATCAAATTGGAGGCTATCAACACATTATCTTTGCCCTAATTACCAGTCGTATTCCAGAAAATCCCCTTCATACAGATATTATTCTGAGACCAGAAAGTCCAGATTTTATGATCAGTGGTCTTCGCCAATAGTCAGCCATCAGACTTGATCATTTAGTAACACTTCGATCTTCACTGATTCAGCGTGAACTAGGCTCATTATCATTAAAAAACCAAACCTTAATTGTAGATATTTTGTCCGATATTCTACGTTCTTAAAAAAAATACGATCACTGATTTCTTCGGGGGCATTATTTAACGCAGTTTTTAGCTTTAAATTACAATAAATTTGTCTGTTATATCCGTTAAGCTATACTAAAATATTCTACCGTTACTGCTACAATTGGCTCCAAAGACCGCTATAACCAACTAAAACCATGACTCAAGCCACTTTTACAGAAATACTAGAGGCAACCGAACAACTTCCCCCAGAAGATCAAGAACAACTTATTCACCTGTTAAAAAAGTGAAAGACATGGACGAGGCTCAACAATACCTCAACAACTAATGGAAAGTATTCCGGCAAGATTAAAATAAATTAGGGTCATCTGGCCGCAGTCAGTTTTAACCGACTGAAAATATTACTTTGTCTGAGGAGCCTTTCAAATTGACAGACGAGCGCGTTTATTGGTTAGCATGGTCAAGTATTGCTGGAGTTGGGCCAATTTCCCTGAAGCGACTCTATCAGCATTTTGGCAGTGTCGCTGTGGCCTGGAATGCCTCCGATTCTGCGATCGCAGAAGGGGCGGGATTTGGCAAAAAGTTAATGGTAGCGGTACGGGAAGGGCGATCGCAAATTGACCCAGAAGCTCTTTTCGCCGAACATATCCAGAAAAACCCCCTTTTTTGGACTCCTAGCGACCCAGAATATCCCCGCTTTCTCTGGGAAATTCCCAGTCCTCCCCCCTTACTTTACTATCAAGGAAAGGTCAATTTAGAGGAAAATCAGGGAAATATCCCCACCGTCGCCATTGTGGGTACTCGTAACCCCACGGATCACGGCAGGCGCTGGGCGCGGCGCTTAAGTACCCTTTTGGCCCAACAGGGATTTACTATTGTTTCTGGTATGGCCGAAGGAATTGATGGCGAGGCACACCAAAGCTGTTTAAAAGCGGGGGGAAGAACGATTGCCGTCTTGGGAACGGGGGTCGATGTGGTTTATCCTAGTCGTCATCGGCAGCTACAGGCGGACATCCAAAAGCAGGGTTTAGTCATTAGTGAACATCCCGCCGCAACTCAACCGAATAAAGCCCATTTTCCCAGTCGTAATCGCATTATCGCCGGTTTAAGTCGCGCCACGATTGTTATCGAGGCCCCCGAAAGGTCTGGCTCCCTGATTACGGCCAGTTATGCTAACGAATTCGGCGGCGATATCTATGCTTTACCCAATTCTCCCGATATTGCTGCCGCTAGGGGTTGTTTACAACTGATTCATCAGGGAGCAGAAATTATCGTTTCTGAGGAGAAATTATTAGAAATGTTGGGGGCAATTCCCACCAAGAACCAATCTGCACCGGTTAATCCGTCCCCTTCACCCCCTCTAGAGACATCCCCGGTCGTTAATGCTGCTCCTCCAGTCAATCTAGAACCTAGACTAGCACAAGTGTATCAGTTATTTGACAGAGATGCCCTGTTGTTTGACATTATTGTTCAAAAAATGCAAATCCCCACCTCAGAAGTGGCGGGGATCTTATTGGAATTAGAATTAATGGGTTTAGTGACTCAGTTACCCGGTATGCGTTACCAGAAAACCTAGTTAACCCCCAAATGCTTATTTAGGGTATTAGCTAAAGTAGTTTTCGGTGCAGCCCCGACCACTAGATCAACTTTTTGACCCCTTTTGAGGATCATCAGGTTTCAGGTGTTTAGTTAGGGTATTAGCTAAAGTGGTTTTCGGTACAGCCCCGACCACCGTATCAACTTTTTGACCTTCTTTGAAGATCATCAGAGTAGGAATACTGCGAATCCCGTACTGACTAGCGATAATGGGGTTTTCGTCGGTGTTGAGTTTCACCACCTTGACTTGCCCTTTGAAGTCTTTGGCAATTTCTTCGACAACGGGAGCCACCATTCGACAGGGGCCGCACCAAGGAGCCCAGAAATCCACTAGGACAAGGTTGGCACTATCTAAAACTTCATCTTTAAAGGTGGCATCTGTAACGGCAGGAACCTCTGACATACTTAAGAAATCCTCTAGTAATCACGGTTATCTAGAATACGCAAAAATTCCGTTCTAGAGATTCGTGGTGCGATGTTGACATTCCACTGGTGAAAAGGACGAGAACTAGCTCTAAATCCACTATAGAGGCCTTAACTTGCATCAGAGGTAGCTTCTTGGATCAATTTCACAAGGGGCATTCTTCTATTTTATAACCCTAGAGGCTCTATTTTGACTTTTTTTTGATAAAGTTTTGTAATATTGCCCGAGTCAGGGATGGGTGATCACAGCCGGATAAAATTTTCTTGAAGAAAAACCCGAAAAGTCAGCGATTTTATCTAGGCTTAACCTGAGTTTGATTTTGACATCCTCACCGCCGTAAACGGACGGTGATTCCCAAACCTCACGATTTAGGTTTCTGCTTCTTTCCCTTGCGGGGTTCCGCACCTGCCTTAACAGATTTACTCTGTTCTGGTCTTATGGTCGCTCTACAGACTGACA
>NZ_JAPZRB010000373.1:0-4154 GCF_027531105.1 Microcystis sp. LE18-22.4A | reverse complement strand
TTCCGTTAGATTTTTAGCTTGAACGAAGTAATTTGGATAGGGTTCATCCGCAGGAATTATGTACTCGGAAACTAACGAACAACGATCCGCAAGACACTTTCGAGAGTTTAACCAATCTTTCCGTTCTGAAAGAGCGTAATTGTAAACGCTTTTGGCAACATCAAGAATGTGGATTATCTCCCGTTCCTGTTGCCTGTTTACCTTTAGTTTGTACTGGTAGGTAAGCGTTATCACTGTCGTTAGTTTCGTGATGTAAAATTAGATTATAACACTTACCATCTAATATGTCAACTGATTACAATCATGAATTTTGCTCTGTTTATAGACTTACCGCTCATGTGGTATTTGTCATCAAATACCGACCATTGCTATTAACAATGAAATCTTAGCCCGACTTAAAGAAATCTTTGTGTCAACGCTCACAAAATGGGACAGCACATTACTTGATTTCAACGGTGAATCGGATTACGTTCACCTGATTATCGATGACAAGCCTGACATCGCTTTATCCAAATTAATCGCTAACCTTAAAACAGTTAGTAGTCCCATTAATTAGAAAGGAATTTCTGGATTTGGCGGCCAAGTATTTCGACAATAAACCTTATTTTTGGACGGGAGCTTATTTCGTGGCTAGTTGTGGCGGCGTTAAGTACCTAAGCAAAATTAATTACACATTTCGATCAAGCTTTTGCCTTTTGCCTCTTGCCTTTTGCCTATCCTAACCAAGAAATTAATTTTGCACGACTACTTACTGTCGAACAACTAAAAAAATACGTCGAGAACCAAAACTCCCCAAAAGTGGAAACGCTACCGCGTTAGTTTCATTCTGGTCGCGATTCATCTCCCGTTAACTGCGTAGCGGTTTAACGGGAGTCCTCTCGCGACCTTGAGATAGAACTAGGGGGCAACCGCTTATTCTTAAGATTAGCCGAATCTCCCCCAATCCCTTTGCTGTTGCCAGAGTGCCTCGTCTCAACAAGCAATTTAAATGCGCGGGAGGTTCACCTGATGAGCCTTTCTCTCTCAAATCTTAAGGCCGATGCGTTTCATTTTTGAATTGGCGTAATGACGGCTGGAACGGTCGTGGCTGCTAATTTGCCGATCGCATCAATGATTCCCAAAGAAAAAGCATAACCCGGGGGACAGGGTAATTCATCACTGGAAAGAGGTAGTGAATCCCCTACGGTTGATAATAATGGCGGTTCTGTCGTCGTTTGGATGCTTTCACAATAGCTAACTCTCGTGACATAATTGGAGGGGGTTTTCCGAAAATTAGGAATACTGAAAGTTCCATAATCTGTCGGGTCTTTAGGTTGCCAATTTTGTTGGCGTTTGCTATCGGCATCTGACATTTTACCCCCCCATAAAACCGCTACATAACCATAACTATCACTTTGGCGAGGAATCGCGGCTACTTGCACTCCATGATTATTAATAACTTGTACCTCAAAATAATGGCTGGGTAGGGCAATTAATCCTGAGAGTTTTTCAAGAAATTTTCCCTTGTCTAAATAGGATGTATTTTGTACATTAACATAAATAGATAATAATTTAATTACTTCTAAATTGCTGGGGCGAATAATCGGTTGAGTTGGTGAGGTGGGTGGTTCAATCTTTGATGATTCTTGGGTGGTTTTGAACCCATAAAACAGGGCTATCAAAGCAGCAATTGCACTGCCAAACCACAAATAATTACCATAGACATTTTTCGCTTTGCGAGGCTGATTGAGGTCTTTTAATGCCGCTGAAGCTGATGTATAGCGGTTACTTAGACCTGGCGCAATTAGACCATCTAAAACTTCCGCTAATTGAGAACTAACCGTATTTTCCCCAAGCCAGTCTCGCCATACCCAATTATTATCACCATCCACTAAATTAAACGGTGATGTATTAGTTAATAAATAAATACAGGTTACACCTAAACTATAGAGGTCACTAGCAAAAACCGCTTTTCCTCGTAATTGTTCTGGGGCGACAAATTCCGCAGTTCCGATGCTAGTTCCCGTTTTAGCCAGGTTAGTTCCCGTGTGGAGTTTAGTCGCCCCAAAATCTACTAAAAAGAGACGTTTATCGCTTGTTCTACGGATAATATTAGCGGGTTTAACATCCCGATGAATTAGGTTTTTAGCGTGTAGATATTGTAAAATCGGTAAAATTTGATTGAGTATATCTCGGATTTGGCTTTCTCTAAATACCCCCCTTGCTGCTAATTCTTGTTCTAAGGTTTCTCCTGGAATGAACTCTTGGATAAGATACTGTTGTTCATCTATATAAAAATATGCCAAAAATTTGGGGATTTGGAGATGGTTAAGCACCTGTAAACTTTGGGCTTCTCGACGGAAGAGGCCAGAGGATACCTGAGCATCATTAGTCCTATGGGGGGAAAATTGTTTAATCGCACAGGGAGGGTGATTAGTTTCGCTTTCATCTATACCTAAATAGGTGATGCCAAACCCCCCAGACCCAATTTCTCTCAATCCTCGATAGCGATCGCCTAACTTTAATGACTGACCGCAGCGTTCACAGGATACAATATCTTTAGGGTTTTCGTGGCGACAGGTGGGATTAAAACAAAGACTCATAGTTTTTCCCCAGGACATAGTTATCGCTTAACTCTAACACAGATGCTGAGACTATGAGACCATCAACTGTTGATGATTATTACTGAACTTCCCCGTTGACAAAAGGCCATAACATCTGCTGTAGGAGGGATTAAGAGTATTCAAACCAATCGTCCCCAAGTCCTCCAATAAAGTCCGAAAACTAGGCCCGGGAAAGTTCTCTTAATTCCTTTTGGACATAATCTTAGGTTTTATGGCTAGAATTGTCTCTTGTCTTTTTCTCTTCCTGTCTCCTCACCTAAGGGAAGATTTTTGATTTTTTCAGGATCTATATTAATCTTTCAGCAATTGTAAGCGATAACGATACAAAGCCACAGGACGATTCGGCGCTTGGAAATAATCAGGCGATTGGGGGGAAAGATAAATGGCTGTCACCTGATCGCCTAGAATTTTATTAGGAGATAATAACTGATAGGCGGTGGTGGTTTCCACCTCATTAAGATAAGTATTGGTTTCTCCCCGGAAAGTTTGTTGACTAATTTCTGTGGCAATAAATTGATTTCGGCTAGGAGTTTCGCTATTTCTGGCAATTACCGTGGAAATTAGTTGATGAGCGCCCCGTAAAAAGGTAATCTGACGATTGGGATTATTGGGGTCAGTTTTTACCGATAATACCGATTGATTACCTAAATAGGCGCGACTAATTGCTAAACCATTAAAGGATCGATCGGCCACAGTTGATGGTTTACTGATAATGGTGGATAAAAAGGCAGCATTTATCGGTCTGGACATAGCTTTCTCGATGAATCTCACTGGAAACTCGATCGATTGTTCTAGGTAACGACGATTACTTTCAAAACCAGGTGTGATAATCTGGGGAGCAAGAGGAGCGGTTAAATCGATCAGAGTACTGGTGACAGTCCAATTGCCTACCATCCAATCGGGATAAACTAAATCTCCGCTGGCAAAACTAACCACCGGTTTAGTCATCCAGCGAGGATAATCGGTTAAGCGATCGCTTAAATTTCCTGCTATAGATAATTCTAAATGGTTACTACAGCCTAGAATCAATACTAACAAGAACAAAATTATCCTTTGCATGGGTAAAAATATTTTTTAATTGACATACTCCCACCGTCAAGCTACGCTGTGACGGTGGATTCTTGACCTATCACTATCGGAAATTCCTTGTTCAACGAGACAGCTTAGATTCTCAATGTCTCCATTAAGAATCCAGAGGCCGGACTCTCCCCCCCCTTGTCCCCCCGCCCCCCGATGTCGGGGGGGCAGGGGGGGTGGGGGGTTTGGGTCGGTTTCTGTTTGCCCAACAGTACCGTTGAGATGATTTCCCAAATATTGCCACCCTTTTTTAAGAATATTTATTGCTGCATTATGATCCCTATCTAAGACTGTTTTACAATTGGGGCATTGATGAGTTCTAGTGCTTAATGATTTTTGAACTCTCGTCCCACAAACTGAACAATCTTGAGAAGTAAAATGGGGAGGAACAGCAATACAAACAATCCGATAAATCTTGGCAAAAAATTCAAACCATTCGGTGAATTGATACCAAGAAGCATCACTAATCGACTT